>JAFEDO010000154.1 GCA_018241565.1 Pseudomonadota bacterium | reverse complement strand
ATCCTTTGATTATCCCGATTTATTATTCTGATAAAGGGCTACATGACAAGAACACTATCTCAAACATAGTGAGCCAGGGTATGACACTTGATTTAACCCAATATGCTTCTTTAGAACCCTATAACCTCAGTGATTCATCTGAAAACTCTAAAGCTTCGATTCACACGCTAGGTTGTTAATTTTTCCTTAAGGTTCGTGGGTTATGCTATTATAAACCGCTAAAAATCAGATAGGGGAGAGTCAGACATGCTTAATGAACTAGGAACAGCAAAAGCGCTTTTAACTAAAATAGCGGGATCTTATTCGAATGCCGCTTCAGAAAGCTTGAAAGTATTATTATCTGATTTATCTGCAATTAGAGTAAAAATTTCCCCTGAAATCATGTCCGCTTTGGGCCCAACATTACAGATGACCCCAGCACAGTTTCAGCAGTTATTAAAAAGTCCTAATTCGGTGGCTAGAACACAGATTAATGCTCAAGCTGCCGCAAAGGTTGCTGCTGTGATTAACGAACAGTTATACGTAGAACAATCACTCATAATGCAGCGTTTGGAGGAAATCAGGGAACTTATTCGACGTATTGAAGCCAGAGAAACTGAGCCTTATAGCAATTTGGATGTTGTCGCTCGCGATTTAGCAGCAGAGAAAAAATTACTCGAAGATGCCAAAAAAACTTGGTCAGAGCTTGCAAAAAAGTACGATACTTCTGTCGTAAATATTACCGAATTGCAAAAACAATTAGATATTACCCATGCTCAATTGGACCTGGTTCTAACCCAAATTACAAAGCATGTGAAAGTTTATCAAACTGAAATGCTTTCCGTTCTTAAGCAATTACCACCCGTCGAGGGATTAACAGCTGTTCATATGGCATCCATTGCTGATAATTATGCGGAAAGAATGCAAATGACTGATCCTACCAGTTCTGCTAAAGCTCATGCCATGTACCAACAATCTCTCATCGCCTTAGCTAAACAAGCAGACGTAGACAGTCCTATTGATGCACCAGAAAAAACCAATCAAAAACAAGAACAACAACAGCTACAACAAACACAACAAGCACTAACAAAATTATCGGTTATGGATGCGATAAAAATGATCTCTCAAGATATTGCCCCTGCATTGCGTAATACCAAAGGCATGCAGCTTGAACCCACTGCAAAAGAATTATTGCAAGCTGTAAAAGTAATTAATACTATGCAAAAGACTGAAGTACCTGCACCAAAGTTAGGTGAACCAAAAACAATGCAAAATGTTTTCGAGAGACAACGTGAGATGTTGACCCCTCAGTTTCTTCAATTGGATCATTTATCACGACAATTTGGCCGACTTTCTCAAGCGATGCAATCAGAAAGAGGAAAGATATTAGATATGCAAAATGCCTCTAGCGTCCTCACCAATGCTTTGAAGCCATTAGCGATGACTCCATCAATGAGTATGGGGCCCTCTAAAAAAGCAGATCCCGAAGAAGATCAAACCAAGACACCGGATTATAAATCTCCCACACCATTTAATATGAGGCTGACTCCTCTCAAAGGTAAGCTGCCACCCGCTAGGTAGAGGAATGGGGTTTGCCCCCATTGCTTGCCTATGGATCCTAACCCATTTGTTTTACTTGAAAAAAAAGTCAGAAACCCGGATGATTCGCGACTTATTAAAAACATGCAAAATTTTGAAAAATCGTCTATAGATCATTTATGGATGAGGTAAATAATGACTGAGATTCATCCGGATTTACATGGTGATTTAGTCGTCGAGGAAGCAAAACCGGCACTAAAACGCCCCAGGATGTACAAAGTAGTCTTATTGAATGACGACTATACCCCTATGGAGTTTGTCGTGACTGTTTTGGAAGTGTTTTTTAACATGAATCAGGAGAGAGCGATAAAAGTCATGTTAGAAGTGCATATTAAAGGTAAAGGTGTCTGTGGAACCTTTACGAGAGATGTGGCTGAAACGAAGGTAATGCAAGTGAATGATTACGCGAGATTAAACCAACATCCTTTAATGTGTGGTATGGAACCCGAATAAATAAAAACGTGGCCCCCACCCTAACCCTCCCCCGGAGTACCGGGGAAGGGAAAAATAAAAATTCCTTCTTTCGGAGTACCGGAAGAAGGAAAAATAACAATTACCTCCCCCCGGTAATCCGGGGGGAGGGTTAGGGTGGGGGGAAACAGAGTGTCAAAGGAACGGCCAAGGAGCCAACGATGTTAAACCATGAATTAGAAACGACTTTAAACCTTGCATTCGAACAAGCCAAAAAAAATCGTCATGAGTTTATGACTGTAGAGCATCTTCTTTATGCTTTATTAGGTAATCCTTCCGCTTGTAATGTTTTGCAAGCATGTGGTGCCAAGATTGATCGCCTTCGAAAATCTTTGCATGATTTTATTGAAGAAACGACCCCCAAATTACCCGATACAGATCCTGAACGCGATACTCAACCTACTTTAGGGTTTCAACGCGTATTACAACGTGCCGTATTTCATGTTCAATCAGCCGGAAAATCAGAAGTCACTGGTGCGAATGTTTTAGCAGCATTATTCAGTGAACAAGATAGCCACGCCGCATTTTTATTACAGCAAGAAGGTGTCAAACGTTTAGATGTCGTTAATTATATTGCGCATGGTATTACTAAATTCCATTCAGGATTGGAGCAAGATCAATTACCGATGATGGAAGATGAAATCCCTTCTGAATCTACTTCCGCAAGTCCTTTAGAAAATTATTGCAGCAACTTAAATCAAAGAGCTATTCGTGGAAAAATTGATCCTCTCGTCGGAAGAAAAGAAGAAATACTTCGAGTCGTACAAGTGTTATGTCGCCGCCGAAAAAATAATCCATTACTGGTCGGTGAAGCAGGGGTAGGGAAGACTGCCATTGCAGAAGGACTTGCAAAACGTATCGTGGATGGCGATGTACCCGAAGCCATTACACAATGCACCGTCTATTCGTTAGATCTAGGAGCTTTACTTGCCGGAACTAAATATCGCGGTGATTTTGAAAAACGTTTAAAAGCAGTTTTAAGTCAATTGAAACAAGAACCTGGTGCTATTTTATTTATCGATGAAATTCATACAATTATTGGTGCTGGTGCTGCATCTGGTGGCGTGATGGATGCTTCTAATTTAATTAAACCTTTGTTAGCGAGTGGTGAATTGAAATGCATTGGTTCAACAACTTATCAAGAGTATCGTGGCATATTTGAAAAAGATCGCGCACTAGCGAGACGATTCCAAAAAATTGATATCAGTGAACCTTCTGTGGATGAAACCTTTTTAATTCTCAAAGGATTGAGGCCTCATTTAGAAGAACATCATCATGTGAAGTTTTCAACGTCAGCATTAAAAGCAGCGGCAGAATTATCTGCTCGCTATATTAATGATCGTTTCTTACCGGATAAAGCAATTGACGTCGTGGATGAAGCAGGTGCTTATCAAAATCTTTTACCACATTCAAAACGTAAAAAAATTATTGGTGTCACTGAAATAGAAGAAATCGTTGCAAAAATCGCACGTATTCCTACTAAAAAAATTAGTGCGACAGATAAAGATTTATTACGCAACATTGATCGCGATTTAAAAATGTTAGTGTATGGTCAAGATGAAGCGATTGATGCATTGTCTGCTGCCATTCGCTTAGCGCGTTCAGGATTACGTGAACCACAAAAACCGGTCGGTTGTTTCTTATTTGCAGGTCCAACGGGTGTCGGAAAAACAGAAGTCACTAAACAATTAGCGACATTAATGGGCATAGAATTATTACGATTCGATATGTCTGAATATATGGAAAAACATACGGTTTCTAGATTGATCGGTGCTCCTCCAGGATATGTTGGTTTTGATCAAGGAGGATTACTCACAGAAGCTATTTCAAAACATCCACATTCCGTTTTATTGTTAGATGAAATTGAAAAGGCACATCCTGAAGTTTTCAATTTATTATTACAAGTCATGGATCATGGAACGTTAACGGATACGAATGGACGTAAAGCTGATTTTCGTCATGTTATTATTGTGATGACTACTAACGCGGGCGCACAAGAAGTCAGCCGCGCATCGATTGGATTTACAAGACAAGATCATTCGAGCGATAGTATGGAAGCCATCAATCGATTATTTACACCTGAGTTTCGTAATCGTTTAGATGCGATTATTCATTTCCATACATTAGATTCTAAAACGATTCACTTAGTCGTTGATAAATTCATTTTAGAATTAGAGGCTCAGTTAGAACCCAAAGGTGTGATTTTAGAAATCGATTCTGATGCGCGTGATTGGTTAGCGCTGCATGGATATGACAGAAGCATGGGTGCAAGACCTATGGCAAGATTGATTCAAGAAAAATTGAAAAAGCCATTGGCAGAGGAATTGCTCTTTGGAAAATTATCGGATGGTGGGCGAGTCCGAGTAACTGTTTTAAATGATGATTTGAATCTGAAGTTTTATACGGAAGAAGAAGGGGTGTTTTGAGAACGACGCTGGATCCCGGCTCTCGTACCGCAAAAGCTCGGCACTCGGCCGGGATGACAATACAAATCCAACATTCTGTCATCCCGGCCGAGTGTTACGGTTTTTGTAACACGAGGGCCGGGATCCAGTGTCTTTATTCTTTATCTCTAAAAGTAATCCGTCCCTTTGACAAGTCATAAGGCGTTAATTCTACCTTCACTTTATCGCCAGTTAAGATTCGAATGTAGTTTTTGCGCATTTTGCCAGAAATATGCGCAGTAACGATATGCCCATTTTCCAGCTGTACACGAAACATGGTATTCGGTAGCGTTTCAATGACCGTACCACTCATTTCTATATGTTCTTCTTTAGACATTCTAAATCCCAAGTTATCTCGAAGGCGGCAATGATGCCTGAAATCGTAGTATTTTCAACCCCTTTTTAGAGCAATGGTATCTGACCCCATTGCTCTTATCCCAAACTCTCCAAATACTTTTCAGCATCCAACGCCGCCATACAGCCAAACCCCGCTGAGCTTATCGCTTGGCGATACACGGGATCAGCGACATCTCCAGCCGCAAACACCCCTGGAATACTCGTGGCAGTCGCATTTCCCTGTAGACCGCTTTTAATGATGATATATCCATTAATCATCTCTAATTGATCCTGAAAAATCTTCGTGTTGGGATCGTGACCGATTGCAATAAAAACCCCGTGTAATTCAAGGCTTTTTAAATCGCCTGTCGACGTATTCTTGATACGAAGCCCAGTAACACCTTGTTCGTTTCCTAGGACTTCATCTATTTCGCTATTCCATTCTATTCGAATATTGCCGTTCTTAACCTTTTCAAACAGTTTATCTTGAAGGATCTTTTCAGAGCGTAGCTTATCTCTACGGTGCACAAGAGTGACTTCAGCAGCAATATTCGATAAATAGAGCGCTTCTTCCACGGCTGTATTCCCACCACCGATAACCGCCACTTTTTGTTTACGATAAAAAAATCCATCGCAGGTCGCACAAGCCGAAACCCCTTTGCCTCGATAGGCTTGCTCAGAAGGGAGGCCTAAATAACGAGCTGAAGCGCCCGTCGCAATAATCAATGCATCACAAGTATATTCTCCCGAATCACCTTTTAAGCGGAACGGACGGGCTTGTAAATGAGCTTCTTGAATGTGATCAAAAATAATTTTTGTTTCAAATCGCTCGGCATGTTTTTTCATGCGTTCCATGAGAGCTGGTCCTTGTAAGCCTTCAACATCACCCGGCCAGTTATCAACCTCTGTCGTTGTTGTTAACTGCCCACCAGGCTCCATTCCTGTAATAAGAACCGGGTTGAGATTGGCTCTTGCTGCATAAACAGCTGCGCTGTAACCAGCGGGGCCTGAACCTAGAATAATGAGTCGATGATGGTTTGCCATAAAATCTTCCTTATAAAATGTTTAGGCTATTAAATCGAATAACGAACTTTGATTCAATCGATAAATTCAACCGAGATAAGTTAGCTCTTACTCTGATCCCACATAGAAATACCTGCTAAAGAAATATTTTTTTCTTCCTTAGTCATTCAATTATTCCCTCCCCCGGTACTCCGGGGGAGGGTTAGGGTGGGGGTTGATTTAAAATTTGCAGTACCCCCAAAATTCTAGGTAAGATACCGCGTTCAAAAAACACCTGGGTTCACAATAAAAATGGCTAAACAAGCGACCGTAAAAAGTGGGGCAGTGAAACTCTTTACCGACCATCTCGGTAAACGTGTCCGAGAAGGATTTCTCATCATTTCGGCTGCTGTTTCATTATTTATTTTATTGGCGCTACTCACTTATCATCCTACCGATCCAGGTTGGTCTCACAGCGAAATGGTGAAAGAAGTCGCGAATGCTTGCGGTGTT
>JAFEDO010000153.1 GCA_018241565.1 Pseudomonadota bacterium | reverse complement strand
CCTTTTAAAACGCGCTAATTCCCGTAATATGTTTTCCGAGAATCAATTGATGGATGTTATCAGTGCCTTCGTAGGTAAAAACAGATTCTAAATTCATCATGTGACGAATCACGTGGTACTCTAAACTGATGCCATTCGCACCCAGTAAATTTCTCGTAGTACGTGCAATGTTGAGTGCTTCTCTGCAAGCATTACTTTTAGCAAGTGATACCATTTCTGGCGTTGCCTTATCTTGATCTTTTAAGCGACCGATTTGTAGATTCAAACATTGCGCTTTTACAATTTCAGAAAACATCTTGGTTAAATCATGCTGAACTAATTGATTGGCAGCGATAGGTTTTTGAAAAGAAACTCTTTCTTTGGTGTAAGCCAAAGCAATATCAAAACATGCCATTGCAGCACCAATAGCACCCCAAGCGATACCATAACGGGCTTGTGTTAAACAACTTAAGGGCGCGCCTAATCCACGTTCACTACCAGGCAAGTAATTTTCATCTGGAACAAAACAATCTGAAAATGCTAATTCACCTGTACTGGATGCTCGCATAGACATTTTGTGATGGATATCTCGACGCACAAAACCAGAAAATTCTTTTTCAACAATAAAACCACGGATCCCTTCCGAAGTATTTGCCCAAACAATAGCTAAATCAGCAAATGCTGCATTGGTGATCCATGCTTTATTACCATTTAAGATCCAACCACCTTTCGTTTTTTTAGCATGCGTTTTCATACTCGCAGGATCTGAACCACTATCAGGTTCTGTTAAACCAAAACACCCAATAAGTGCTCCACGAGACATCTTTAGCAAAAATCGTTTTTTTTGTTCATCACTGCCATAGCGAAAAATAGGATACATACACAAAGAATTTTGCACTGAAACAAAACTTCGTAATCCACTATCTCCCTTTTCTAATTCTTGACAAGCTAACCCATAAGAAACATAACTCGCTGCACTACCACCATATTCGGTAGGTAAATTCATGCCGAGTAAACCTAACTCAGCGACACGTGGAACAAATTGTTTTGGAAATTCAGCTGATTCATAAGCCTGTTCAATGACAAGAAGCACTTCATCACTGACAAAACGATGAACGGTATCTCGAACCATAAGCTCATCGGCACTCAAATTTTCATCAAGATGTAAAAAATCTTCCATGCTATTTACTCTTTATTCTGAACGGGCGAAAAGCTTTTTGTATTTAATTGTCCTGCTGGAACTGGAACAACCATCATTGGGTTTTTACTACCATCAGACAGTGTTGCTGTACCAGCTTGTGTAGCAAAACGTGATGGATCACCCGCATCCTCTTGCTCTAAATATTTTGATTCATAGGCAACTGCTCTAACACCTGCTTTATCCAAAGGAAAGTATTTAAATGTATCACTGGCAGGATCATAGAATGCAAAATACATATTAGAATACTCAGGATCTGTTGCAGAGATTAAACCATCTTTATTACTATCAAATTTAGCTAAACTTGAAAGCGTATTAAATAAATAAATCGTGTCGTCACCTTTATTCTTATACATTAAAAACCCATTATGACCTTTCATTAACTCAGTAGGATTCAGCGGATGACTCGGATCAACCTGAATAGTGACTAACTCAAAAATATTAGGATTGCTACCCGGCTCACCGACAAGAAAACTATAATTTTGCATTTTGGGTGAGTTAGCAGGCTTTTGAGTCACTTGATGAATATTAAAAATTACATAAGCAAGAATGAACACCACACATAAAGACAGCAGTAATCTCAACGATAAACTCATGTTTTCTCCCCTTTACAGTTACTGACTAAAAACAAATCTTTTTGTACTTAAATTACCATAAGGCACAGGAAGCACCATCAGGTTTCTGCGACTCCCATCCGATAAAATCACTGTGCCAGCCGGCATAGAAAATCTTGCAGGATCATTCACTCCTTCTTTTTCTAGATACTCAAGGTTAAAAAGAATAGCGCGTATCCCTACTTTCAAAAGCGGCACATATTTAAAATAGCCTTCATTTACTTTGTAGTGTGCGTAATAAATATGTTGGTAGGCAGGATCAGTACCAGAAATTCGATTATCATGATTGATATCTAAATCTTGCAAACTCTTTAATTCATTAAATAAATAAACTGTTTTAGGATCATCAGGGTTTTTATATACCAAGAAACCGTTATACCCTTTCATCAACGTTTTTTCAGAAACAGGTTGTTCAGGATCAAGTTGAATAGTAATTAATTCATAAATATCTGGATGCAAACTAGCTGTCAGAGGTGTTAATGAATTGGAAGATTTTGAACTAGTCGGTGCTTGCAAAGTAAAATAAACATAAGCGAGAACAAGCAATATACATAACGATAATAAAAATTTTAACGAGGTGCTCACACTAACTCCTTTTATAAATTCCCTTTTTCTTTTGCCTCTGCTATAGCCCGTTGTATATCTTTGCTTTCTTCTGCTTCGGGAGGATAGTCTGCAAGTAACTGCTCCCAGATTGAAATCGCACGGGCGTAATTCTGGTGAGTATAAGCATCTAAAGCAAGTAAATTTAAAGCAACTTTGTTCTTAGGATCTTGTTTTAAGATTTTATCGACTAATTTTTGGGCATTTTTGTTCAAACGATGGTGATGACTAAAAAAAAGCGCCTCGGCATATTGAGAGATAATGCTGAGATCATTGGGCTTTAAATCATTGGCTTTTGAAAATGCCGCTGCCGCTTCTTTAAAGTTTTGATTACCGAGCTCCAAGCGCCCTAATAAAAACCAACCGCGAGGATCATTAGGATTTTCTTTAATTTTATCCCGTAATCGTTGTATTAATTCTTCAGGGTTTTTAAATTTTGATAATATTTCTTTGGTTAACGCCATTTGATTTTGCATTTGGATCGTTTTCGATAATTGTTGACTACTACCCCAGTAGAGATACCAAAGCAAAGAAAATATTATCAAGATAAAAATAGAAGCATAGATAATACGAAGATCGAATCCCGGATCTCGTTTTGCAAAAACCGCAAGACTTATCCGGGCTACATCAGTCGTGGATTTTTGTTTTAGAATAGGAAACAGAAGAAACCCGATCGCTATGAGGAGTAATGCTGTTAAAGATATCCATAATGTAATCATTTTGTACCCTTTACATTCGTCTACGATAAACGAAGCGCCCAAAAGCAATCCCCGCCATTAAAAATAAAATAAATGGTCCTATCCATAATAAATAAGTATTGGGATCTAAATCGGGTTTAAATAAAATAAACTTACCATAACGCTTTAAAAGATATTTTATAATTTCGTCATCGCTATCACCTTTAATCACCATTTCATAGATTTGTTGACGTAAATCTTCAGCCAATGGCGCATTCGAATCAGCTAAATTTTGATTTTGACAAACCAAACAACGTAAGTTTTGAAGTAACACAGAAAAACGCTCTTCTTGTTGTGTATTTTTGAATGGATATATATCTGTAGTCACAGCAGCAGCATAATAGACCTGTGTCATTAAAAAAATACTGGTGATCAAAAGTAAGATATTTTTTATTTTCATGCCTGCAGCTCAACAATCAAGGGTTTAATTTCTTTTTTCCAAACAGATTCCGTCAATGGTCCTGTATGACGATAACGAATGAGTCCTGTTTTATCAATAATGAAAGTTTCAGGGGTACCATAAACACCCCAATCAATAGCGACACGACCTTGTTGATCAAAACCTACTTTTCGATAAGGATTCCCTAAACGAGCTAACCAAGCGAGTGATTCTTGTTTTGAATCTTTATAATTTAATCCATAAATTATCAGTGGTTCGGATTTTGCAAGCTTCATTAATAGCTCATGATCTTCACGACAAGTGACGCACCAAGTTGCCCATACATTTAAAATAGAAACATGCCCCATAAAATCTTTTGTGCTTAATGATTGTTTTTCATTGTTGAGCAAAGTGATTTCAAATTGAGGGATGGGTTGGTTAAGCAATGCCGTTGGAATTTCATGAGGATCAATAGGCATTTGCAAACGTATAAAAACAACAATAAATAATCCAATAAAAATTAATAATGGCATGAGGTAGATAAATCGAGATTTCATAGATTTATACCCTTCTCCTCGAATGTATACCCCACGCTGCGAGTATTCCACCTAACATCATTAATAGAGCCCCTAACCAAATCCATCGTATAAAAGGCTTGTAATATACTCTAACCGACCAAGCCCCTTTATCTAAAGGTTCTCCAAGCGAAACATATAAATCACGGAAAAATCCTGCTTGAATAGCTGCATCTGTCATCATCATCCCAGCAATATGATAATTTCTTTTTTGCGCATCCATTTCCGCAATCCGATGATTATTTTTTTTCACTAAGAATTTGGCACTAAATCCACCATAATTTGAACCCACTAATTTTTCAATTTTCTCTAGCTGAAATGAGTATTGCCCGATTGATACTAGATCCCCTGGAGATAGTCGAACATGTCGTTCTTGTTGATAAGTCGTCGAGAATGTAATTCCTAAAATACAAACCGCTACACCTATATGTGCGATAACCATGCCATAAAATGATTGGGTCCGTTGTGTTTGTCTATAGACGCTTTGTAGTGTGCTTAGCGTAATCCAAAGAGCTAAAGTTATTCCCACACAAGTTAATAAATCACTGGAACGCATCCAACCATAAGTTAAAGAAATTCCAATCAATAAACTCAGTAACAAACTCATTCTTAATCGCTTAAACAAGAGAGAAAATGACATTTGTTGCCACTGACAATTAGGACCTAATCCCATTAAAAATAATAATGGCACCATAAGCGGAATAAATATGGCGTTAAAATAAGGCGAGCCTACAGAAATTTTTCCAAGGCCTAGGGTTTCAATGAATAATGGATACAGTGTTCCTAATAAAACGGCGCTCATGATAACAACCAAAATCACATTATTGGCTAACAATAAACTTTCTCGAGAAAAAGGGCTGAAAAAAACTTCTTTTCTGAGCGACGATGATCGCCACGCATATAATGACAAAGACGAACCAATCACCACAAATAAAAATAATAAAATATATATCCCACGTTTAGCATCATTGGCAAAAGCATGTACTGATGTCAAAACACCGGAACGAACTAAAAAAGTACCGAGTAAACTTAATGAAAACGCAAGAATGGCTAATAAAACAGTCCAAGATTTAAATGCATCTCGTTTTTCTGCATTTGCTAAAGCATGGATTAATGCCGTACCGACTAACCAAGGTAGCAAAGAAGCATTTTCTACGGGATCCCAAAACCACCATCCACCCCAACCCAGTTCGCGATAAGCCCACCAACTACCGAGCGCTATACCTAAAGTTAAAAAACACCAAGCGAATAAGGTCCAAGGTCGCACCCAATGGATGAATTGGGCATCTAAACGTCCAACTATCAATGCAGCAATAGAAAAACTAAAAGCCACTGAAAAACCCACATAACCCATATAAAGCATTGGGGGATGAATCAAGAAACCTAAATCTTGCAATAAGGGATTTAAATCTCGACCCTCTAATGGCACTTGTGGCAATAATCGAAGAAATGGATTGGACGTCATTAAGATAAAGAGAATAAAACCTGTGGCAATAATGCCTAGTACTGCAATGACGATAGCCATGGTTTTTTTATCTAATGGCTTACTGAATTGCGCAATGCCTAAGGTCCAGATTGAAAGAATGAAAACCCAGAGCAATAACGACCCTTCGTGAGATCCCCACACAGCCGTTAATCGATAAATCCAAGGTAATTGAGTACTAGAGTTTTGAGCGACATACAAAATTGAAAAATCATTCACAATAAAACTATAAGCCAGTAGTGCATAGCTTAAAAACACAAAACAAAATTGCCCGTAAGTTAATGGTAATAAGTACGCTTCTGCTAATTTTTGATTTTTAAACACACCATAAAATAAAAGACTCGCCTGTAATAGCGAAAAAACTAAGGCAAGAATGAGTGCAAAATGTCCAAGTTCAGGAACCATAACCATCCTTTTTGTATCGGTCTTTTAAAGCTGCTTTGACTTCGCTCGGCATGTAATTGGCGTCATGTTTAGCGAGCACTTGTTCAGCGATGAATTGATGTTGATTATTTAATTTTCCTTGTACCACAATCCCCTGACCTTCACGAAATAAATCCGGCAAAATACCTTGATATCTGACTTCTACTGCTTTGTCTAAATCTGTTAAACGAAAAATGACTGTTAAATCAGTTTTTGATCGAACAACACTATTTTTTTCAACCAATCCACCAATACGAATCATTCGACCTTGTGGTGCTTCTCCTGATACAAGTTGCGTGGGTGTATAGAAGAGATTAATGTTTTGTCTTAGTGCGAATAAGATTAATCCTGTAGCGATTGTTATGCTAAAGATCATCAATATAATGAAATACAGTTTTCGGCGTTGATGTAAGGTCACACTATGCTCTCCTATCTAACTTAGCTTTAGGTGTTCCAAGTAAGATCCTCGGGGTCCTGCCGCGGCTCTCTCCCATTTTATATAACTTGTCATCCTGAGCGTCAGCGAAGGATCTCAGCGTTAACTTCGAGATCCTTCGCTGACGCTCAGGATGACGGTAATAAAACAAAATTGAAGCCCCCTCGCCGCGTCACCCCTCGGTCTCTAGTCTTTCAATCCTGAGTGTTAGTTGAGTTTAAAATCACTTTTGATAAAACTTTTTTTCTATAACCCCGTGCTAAAAATACATTGAGCCCAAGTATTGCAAATGCTATACCGTATGATGCCCACACATAAACACCATAACCATTCATAGAAAAAACTTCAGCTAACATCATAAATCCCCCAATACATTTTTGATCCATGTTGATTTTCTTTCTCGCCAAAGTATTTCAGTACGAGTGCGATATAACATCATGGTTACAAAATAACTGATGAATGCCATTAACATAATAAGCAAGGGATATAACATATTCGATGAGATAGAAGGTTTAGCAAATTTGAGTATCGTGGCACCCTGATGCAAAGTATTCCACCAAGATACAGAATAATGAACGATGGGAATATCTACAAATCCTATTAATACCATGATAGCAACTATCACTTCTGATCGAGGTTTATTTTTTAAAGAGGTTTGTAAAGCCATAACCCCTACATATAAAAACAATAAAATTAATTCCGACGTTAATCGCGCATCCCAAATCCACCAAGTACCCCACATGGGTTTACCCCAAATAGATCCTGTTACCAATGCTAACAAGGTAAATGAAGCCCCTAATGGTGCCGCTGCTTTAATGACAACATCGGCCATTTTAAATTTCCAAACCACAATCAGTAATGCACAAAAACTCATAATGGCATAAACAAATAGCGACATAAATGCACTGGGCACATGAATATAAATGATCCGAAAAGCATCGCCTTGTTGATAATCAGCCGGCGCTAAAAATAAACCTGAAAAAATTCCGATGGTTAAGAACACGATAGTCAACAGAGCAAAACCATACATTAAAGGTCGACTCCACTGATAAAATGTTTTTGGCGAAGCTAGTTTATAAAGTAATGCCCACATCACTCTCATCCTAAATTAATTTTAAGCGCTGACGCACTTGCGACAGGCGCTATCGGTAAGATACCTATCAAAATCGCACCCAATAAAGCAAATTCAGCGATTGGAGATACACCCAAAGAAAAACTATTTACAACCCCTGCACCAAAAATGAGAATCGGAATATAAACGGGTAACAATAATAATGCGAGTAATACACTCCCCTCTCGTAAACCTAATGTTAAACTAACAACAATAGATCCGATAGCACTCAAAATTGGGGTCCCCAACAACAGACTTACGATGAGAATCCACATTTCATCCATTGAACAATGTAATGAAAATGCAGCGATTGGCGTTAATAAGATAAATGGCAATCCTGTCACTAACCAATGCGCCAACATCTTGGCTGAAACAATCACCGCTAACGATTGCTGCTTCAATACGCATTGTTCTAATTAACCTTCTAAAAAGTCTGCTTTAAATAAACGTTCCAACCCCAGTAATGAAGAAAGCAATGCATCAATCCATATAATACCAGGCGCCATTTGGTGCAATAGTGATGATTCGGGTGAAATAGCTAAAGGAAATAAGCTAATGACCATGATAAAAAACAACCAAGAATAACTCAATTCAAACCAATGACGGTATGCTAATAATAAATCTCGTTTAAGCACTGTAAAAAAAATCGTATTCATGAGTTCAACATCAATCGGTGAATGGTTAATGGGAAATCTTGAAACCCTTGGTGACAAGTTAAGATAATCAATCCATCGTTTTTAACATGTCGAATAAATAATTCTTTTACCCATGAAACACCATCCGCATCTAAAGAAGTCAGTGGTTCATCCAATATCCAAAGCGGTCGCTTGCATATTAATAATTTTAAAATAGCAAGACGTCGTAATTGTCCTGCGGATAAATACTGAGCCAATACATCACGATATTGAAATAAGTGAGATTGCTTTAATAATTCAGAAAGATCGTTTGAAGATTGAATACCATTCAATTTCATAAACCATTGAAGATTTTCCAACACGGTTAACCCTAAGGTCACCCCATTTTTGTGGCCCAAATAATTAAATTGCTTCACATACTCTTCACGACAACCATCAATCGTTTTATCGTTCCAAAACACCATGCCTTCGTCAGGTTGTGATAAGCCGGTAATAATTTTTAATAAGCTTGTTTTCCCGCTGCCATTTTCACCACAGATTTGTAATATTTGCCCGCGTTCTACTTCAAAACTTAAATGAGAAAATAACAACCGATCATTTCGTTCAGAAGTTAAGTGAGTAGCGGATATTTTCATGATTATATTTCTCGAATTTTAAACTACTTATTTAGAGATCCTTCGCTGACGCTCAGGATGACAAGAACTTGTCATCCTGAGCGTCAGCGAAGGATCTCATCGGATTTCAAACGCCTAACAAAATCAAACCCAATACAAATATCGGTGCTGCAGCGAGTAAACTATCTATTCTATCCAAGATACCGCCATGCCCCGGCAATAAGCTTCCTGTATCTTTCACTTCCCGGACACGCTTAACACAACTTATAAATAAGTCACCAATCATGGAAATTAAAACAGTTACGGTTGCTAATAAGAGCCAACGCAGCCATTGATTTATTCCATCAAAATGAAAAACAAAACCACTACCCAGAGCGACTAGAAGCGCAAGCACTAGTCCACCAACAGCCCCTTCTACTGTTTTCTTTGGGCTAACGAGTGGAGCTAAATGATGTTTGCCTAACCATCTGCCGACAAAGTATGCGCCAGAATCTGCAACGTAAACTAAACATAATAAATACAAAACCAAGTCAACGCCTAAATCAGCCGCTCGCAACTCTACTAATGCAAACCAACAAGAAACCAACATGATAACGCCGATGATGCCTAGTATATATTTTCGAGCCCAACGAGTACTTTCTTTGGGATATCTAATAACCCATCTAATGGCGGATGCCCATAAAACGGCAGCAGCACCAAATACAACTCGCGGATCGTTATAAGGTATAGTTAATAAGAAAATAGCGATAAGAAGAAGATAACCAAAACGCGCATAAAGGCTAGATAAATCCATCAGCTTTGTCCATTCCCAACCAGCCAGCATCGTAACGGCTGCACATAGCAAAGCAAACCACGTAACGGGTAATTTAAATATCGCAAAAAGCATTAAAAGAATTAAAACAAAAGCAGTTATCAAACGATATTTAAGCATTTTCATATTCCTTGATTTGTTCACTTGTTTTACCAAAGCGACGTTGTTTTTTATTATAATGCGCTAACGCCTGCTCTAATGCTTCTTCTCTAAACTCAGGCCATGGGGTGTCTGTAAAATAAAGTTCTGTGTAAGCCAATTGCCAAAGAAAAAAATTACTGATGCGTTGCTCGCCACTGGTTCTGATAAATAAATCAGGTTGAGGCAACCCAGCAATCCCAATCAAATTATTTAATAAAGAAAAATCGATTTCCGTACTTTTAAGATTACCTGTTTCAACTTGACGTGCAATTTTTTGAACGGCTTGCAAAATATCCCATTGCCCCCCGTAGTTTACGGCTATCACTAATTTTAATCCGGTATTATTACGCGTGAGCTCTTCCGCTTGTTGCATCTTTTGTCGCAATTCTAACTTTAAAGGAGATTGATCGCCGACAAAGTAAATTCGAATATTATTTTGATTCAATTCGTGGACTTCACGATTCAGCGCTTCTAAGAATAGATTTAATATAAAATTAACTTCGCGCTGAGGTCTACTCCAGTTTTCACTGCTAAAAGCAAATAAGCTTAAAACTTCTATTTGTTTCTTAGCGCAGATTTTAACGATTTCGCGAACTGTTTGAACACCTGCGCGGTGCCCAAAAACTCTTGGCTTATGTTGTTGTTGTGCCCAACGGCCATTTCCATCCATCACAATCGCAATATGTTTAGGCAGTTTTTGATTTGGCATGACATTCTCCCCCACCCTAACCCTCCCCCTTCGTCCGGGGGAGGGAATCTTGCTTCGGAATTTTATTCCCTCCCCTCCGAATATAGGGGGAGGGAGTTTTGCTTCAGAATTTTATTCCCTCCCCCCGGTACTCCGGGGGGAGGGTTAGGGTGGGAGGAGTAAAATAAAAAATTAAACTTCCATCAATTCTTTTTCTTTATTTTCAACAAGCGCATCTATTTTTGAAATATATTGATCCGTTAATTTTTGAATAGAGTCTTGCCCACGACGTTCATCATCTTCCGTTATACTTTTTGCTTTCAATGCTTCTTTAAAATCATTGTTGGCATCGCGTCGAATATTACGAACACTCACTCGACCTTCTTCGGCATATCCTTTCGCGACTTTAATTAATTCTTTGCGGCGTTGTTCTGATAAAGGTGGCATGGGTACCCGAATAACAGTGCCAGAAGAAGCAGGATTTAATCCTAAATCAGAAGCAATAATGGCTTTCTCAATCACAGGAATCATATTTTTTTCCCAAGGAGAAATCGTTAAAGTACGTGCATCACTCACGGTAACACTCGCTACTTGATTTAATGGTGTGCTATTACCGTAATATTCTACTTTGATATGTTCTATTAAACTCGGGTGTGCTCTACCCGTACGCATCTTTGCTAATTCATTTTGCAAAGCATCGAGAGTTTTTTTCATTCGATTTTCTGCATCTTGTTTGGTTTGATTAACCATGAGTAGACTCCTTATTTTTTTCCGACTAATGTGCCTACATCTTTATTTAACATTGTTTTTTTTAAAGCACCTGCCTCGTTCATATTGAAAACTAATAATGGCATATTGTGATCTCGACATAAGCAAATCGCGTTTAAATCCATGACTTGTAGATCTTTTTGTAAAACTTCATCGTAAGTCAGATAAGAAAAACGAGTCGCATCAGAATGCAGGAAAGGATCAGCCGAATAAATACCATCGACTTTAGTTGCTTTTAATACGATATCGGCATCAATTTCAATGGCACGTAAACAAGCTGCCGTATCTGTTGTAAAAAAAGGATTACCTGTACCAGCGACGAAAACAACGACGTGTTTATTGCGTAAATGAGTAATCGCTTTTCGACGATTATAAGGATCAACAACACCCGTCATAGGAATAGCTGACATAATGCGTGCAGGAAGATCAATACGCTCTAGTGCATCTCGAAATGCTAAGCCATTCATGACCGTTGCGAGCATACCCATATGATCACCAGTCACACGACCTAACCCTGCTTCTGACAGTGCTTTTCCACGAAAAAGATTACCACCACCAATCACAACACCGACTTCGATGTTCAATGCAACGAGTTCAGCAATTTCTTTTGCCATACGATCTAAAATCGCTGGGTCAATTCCAAAATCGCTATTACCCATTAATGCTTCGCCGCTGAGTTTTAATAAAATTCTATGAAAGCGTGGTTTTTTAGGTAACAAATCTTTCAGCATCTCTGGCAGCGAATCCGTCGACATAGTGTTTTTTTATCCTTGTACTTGTGCCATCACTTCTTCAGCAAAATTATGTTCTTTCTTTTCGATACCTTCACCGACTTGGTAGCGAACGAATTGAATCACTTCTGCTTGATGACTTTTTAACAATTGGCTTACTTTCATTTTATCGTCTTTCACAAAAGGCTGGCCTAATAAACTCACTTCTTCTAAATATTTATTAATGCGGCCATCAATCATTTTCTGCACGATTTCAGCAGGTTTTCCACTGGCTTGTGCTTGTGCTTTATAAATTTCGCGTTCTTTATCGATCAATTCTTTTGAAACTTCTTCTGCAGACACCACGACTGGATTACTTGCAGCAATGTGCATAGCGATATCTTTAGCGATGGTTGCATCGCCCCCTTTCATATTCACTAATACACCGATACGACCGCTGTGCGTATATCCTGTGATTGCGTCACCACTCAGTACAACCGCTCGACGTACTTGGATATTTTCACCAAGTTTAGCTACTAGATTTTTTCTCGCGTGTTCAACTGTTTCGCTAGTGCCTTGTAAAGTAAGTTCAGCTAATTTCTCAACATCAGTCACAGAATGTTTCAAAATAGTTTCAGACACTTGATTGGCAAATTGCGTGAAGTTTTGATCGCGCGCAACGAAATCTGTCTCACTATTGATTTCAACCATGGCAGCTGACTTACCATCATTCGCCACTTTAACAACCACTAAACCTTCTGCTGCTGTTCTACCTGATTTCTTTTCGGCACTTGCTTGACCTTTTGTACGTAAAATAGCTTTGGCTTTTTCAAAATCACCATTCGCTTCAGTCAACGCATTTTTACAAGCCATCATGCCTGCGTCAGTTTCTTTACGTAACTCATTCACCATTGCTGCTGTAATTGACATACAAACTTCCTCTTAAATAAAAATTTTAGATTTGATCATCGCTAGAAACTGAAGACTCTGCTGGAGTTTCCAATGGAACAAAAGTTTCTTCAGGACGACCAGCCGCAGTTGCACTCGCGAGTGATTTACCTTCCAAAATCGCATCTGCAGCGCCAGCCAAATATAAAGAAATAGCACGCATAGAATCGTCATTTCCTGGAATCACATAGTCGATACCTTTAGGACTATTATTCGTATCTACAATACCAATGACAGGTATTTTTAGTCGGTTTGCTTCGGCAATCGCGATATCTTCATAACCCACGTCGATTACGAATAAAGCATCTGGTAAACCAGACATGTCTTTGATACCACCTAAGCTGCATTGTAATTTTTCTAAGTCTCGATTTAATCGAACCGCTTCTTTTTTAATTCTCTTTTCGAACGTACCTGTTTGTTGCATCTGCTCTAAATCTTTCAAACGACGAATAGATTGACGAATCGTTTTGTAGTTAGTCAACATACCACCCAACCAACGGTGAGCCACATAAGGCATACCACAACGTACCGCCTGCTCAGCCAATACTTGGCGGGCAGAAGACTTAGTACCAACAAACAAAACTTTGCCATTGCGTGAAGCAATATCTTTCAAAACTTTCAAGGCTTGCAGGTATCGAGGCAGGGTTTCTTCTAAATTGATGATATGGATATCATTGCGAGCACCGTATATATAAGGGCCCATTTCAGGGTTCCAGTAACGGCAGCGGTGACCAAAATGTACACCCGCTTCTAACATAGCTTTCATAGTAACAGACATCAGACTCTCCTAGGGTTACGCCTCCACATATCCCCCGAAAAGAACCTTCATCTGACGAAGAAAGGCACCCCTTTTAAGTGTATCGAATATGTGTGTGGATTAATGATAAATTTTCGAGGCGGCTTTATAGCATAAATTGGGGCTAGGGACAATCGGGATATAGCAGGTATTTAACCCTTTACTACCTTCATTTTGCCTTTAGTTCTACGAATTTCCTCCGATATCTAACAAATTGGGTTAGATACTGAGGGAAATATAGCGAAATACTTCAAAAGCCAAGAGTTTAAAGCATTCGTTCATTGACTACGATAATACCCAAAAATGGGTATTATCGTAGTCAATGAACGAATGCTTTAAAACTATTGTATGAATGTCAGCATCGAAAGAAAAAAATACTACTTAAATAAGACTTTAACAACATAATACGAAGCCATAAAAAGAAAAAATATTTTTATCCTAAAAAGAAAGTTAGGAATATAATTCATCCATGGTTTTCTACTGATCTCCGCATCTTCCTTTATCTTTTCATGTTCGTATTCACGTTCATAATACTTGCCTACAATCCAATATGTTATATAAGCAAAAAAATACTGAAGCACATCACAACAAAAAAATCCAATAAGATATTGTAAAATTGTGTATACATCACTTGAAAAACAAGACTGATTTATTGGGTATTTCAAAATCCAACAAATACCACCTTCTGCGAAAGCTAACCGCCTGCATACCATGGAAAGTGTTTTTGTATTTGAATCGTATACATTCCAAATTTCAGTTGTTATTTTTTCTTTTATTTTATCACTCATTTATTTAGCTCCTGGTGGTTTCTCACCCGTTCCAGGAAACTTTTGCTCATATATTTTATTTTTATCCGAAATGGAATCTAAAGGCTGCTTTCCTCTTGATTCAGCAGACTTTGTCTCATATGTTTCAGTTTTTTTAACTTTACCTGAAACGGCTCCAGGTTGCTGCTCAATCTTAATAGCCGTTTTCTGAAACCAATATTTTAAAGAAAAAACTACAACCAACATAAGCACAATAATAACTAGCAATGAAATAAATTTTTTCTTCAAATGCATTTTTCCTCCTTGAAAAACAGCAATCTAGCTATTTTTTTTCAGCAATAGAAAGATAGAGGTACAAAGTAGGCTGATTAGGACTCCCATTTTTCTTTTCAACTCTAGCATTATTAATTCTACCTTGAATTAACCAATCTTTAACAGCTGGAATCAGTGCTCGAGTTACATATCCAACCTGCTTATTACTCACATAAATTTTTATTACATCTTCTTGTCGATCCAGCTCTTTTTCAATCTTAAATGTTGCTTCTGCACCTAACGTAACATCCTCGTCAGGAGCAACATAATAACTATATCCAGCCACCTCTAATAAAAACTCAAAAGATCCATCTACATTGTCAAAAGGATGAATGAAAGAAAAACCATCTGATGGAAGTTTAGCGCTTGAATATCCCAGCAAACCAAAATCACTTAGTTGCACATCCGGCTTTAATCTTAGCCCTTCAAGATATTGTATATAGTCTCCTCTACTCTTAGGAGGTAAGCGGCGCATGAAGGTATCCAATATACCTAAATCATAGACTTTTGTTTCTTCAATAAACGCTGGGTATAACTTAAAACCATGTTTTTTTGCACTTTGGAAATCTGGATGATTAGTTAAATATCTCAACGAAATTTCCCCATTTACTCGCTTTAACTCCGCAACAACATAGCGAACCCGATGTTTTTCATCCGATGACTGCCAAGTTAATAAAAGCCTTGAAGGTTCAACAATGTGCTCAATAAAATTCATATTACAATCCTAATTCACTCAATAAATTCAATAACCTTTTATAACGAAATTCGAGCAATTTTAACATAAATTTTGCTCGATCCTTAGTAAGTTTTACTGGAACATCAAACTGAGTTAGAAAATCGAGTGTCTTTTCAAAGAATTCATAATCGAGTCTTCTCAAGCAATTCCTTATCGTTTCAACCGTTTCAGGATATTGTTGGATAATCCTTTTAAGAAACTCACAGTGCTCTATCCGAAGAGTATCGAGCTTCCATCTCATATGATGAGTACCATCTGAAACATATTTTTCGATATTCTTCGTATCAAATTTTTCAGGCAGAATTTCATGTCCCATGCTGGTACCGTTATCAAATGCAGGAGCAATGCGAACTCCATTTTTAACACTAATGATAATTCCCCAATTTTTCTGATGCCTATCCGTATTACCAATTAAAGAATCAAAAGCAAAAATTTTAGCCCAATCATTTCTCCAATCTATTTGATTAAAGTTCTCTGTAAATATCTGAGCAACAGTTTCAAAGTTATGCTTCGTACCTTTCTTATGATCAAAATCTAGAATATATCGTCCACAATAGTCGCTGCCAGATTGATATTCTTCAGCATTTGATGAAGACTCATCCAAAAACCATTTTATTAAAGCTCCTGTTTGGTTATTGCGATCATCAAAAGCTACAAAAGTAGGTGGTACTGATACTTGCATTTGTATACCTACATAATAAGCCAGAATCTCTGCCCAAAATTGTTCCGGATAATTTTTTGATGAAAGCTTAAAAAGATATCCTTGACCCGCATCTAAAAAATCATAGTTAGATGGCGTGGGACAAAAGATTAATGATTTATCACGAGCGCCTTCAGGATATGGGTCTTCTCTCTTCCAATGCGAAATATCAACAGGCTGATCTATTGGTTGCACGATTTCCATGTGACTTCAAACCTATTTTGGAGTTTATTTAGAATAAAACTTTGATTAGCAATATATCATTAAATAAACAGATAAACAGCAGAAAGCTTGCAAAAAGTTCCAATTATACTAAAGTTAGTTTTTACTTATTTAAACTGTATTGGGATACTAAAAATGTCTACCCTTATTAAACATAAAGGTTACATCATTCAATCATCCCCTCTTCCATTGCAAGGAGGTGGATATTCAATGAATGGTCATATTGAAATTCACAAAGACTCTGGAGTAACTGTTATTAGTTGTACTCCTGATGGAAAAAAATATCAAAATGAAAAAGAAGCTGATGAAGCTTGTATTAAGGTGGCCAAAAAATATATTGATGCGCAATTTCCTTAATAAGTAACCACTTTATTTGACGTATTTAGTTCATAGCATATAAAACATTTATACTATGAACTAAACATATCAAGTGTGAATGCCATAAATTTTCATGAAACTACTAAGCTTAAAGAAATAAAATTTACCTAGTCTTATCATTTATTCCATCTGAAACTGCAATATCAAATATAGGATCTATTTCAGCAGAAGCTTCTCGGTAACAGCTTTCCAGTTCTTTTTGTCGTAATAACCTCAGTACTTCTTGCATCAGATTCGAAAGTAACGATGTAGACACTTTTGAAGTATTCATCTGATTTCTCCTATCAACTATCCTAAGATTAATCCTGCCAGTCTCAGACAAAACGTCAATCGTAATCATTGATTATTCTCACTAGCGCACTTATTATCCGAACATCAATATATGGAGAAAATAACAATGCCTACAACTCATGCTTATGCAGCCATGAATGCAAAGGATCCTTTAAAACCCTTTCAAATTGAGCGTCGAGAACCCGGTGTGCATGATGTTGAAATTGACATTCATTTTTGCGGTGTTTGCCACTCTGATATTCATCAAGCACGCAATGAGTGGGGACAGTCCACATTTCCTTTAGTACCTGGACATGAAATTGCTGGCAAAGTAAGTCGTGTGGGTTCTGGTGTTACAAAATTTAAAGTGGGCGATTCAGTCGGTGTGGGATGTTTTGTTGATTCGTGCCGCCACTGTGATATGTGCCAAGAAAATCTTCAGCAATACTGTTCTAACCAAATTTCCTTTACTTATAATAGTACTGAAAAAGATGGCAAAACTCCTACGTTTGGCGGCTACTCTACCAAAATTGTCGTCGATGAAAATTATGTCTTACATATTCCCGCTTCATTACCACTTGATAAAGCGGCACCACTTTTATGTGCTGGCATTACAACCTATTCTCCCCTCCGTCACTGGAAAATTAAAAAAGGTGACAAAGTAGCTGTAGTTGGCCTCGGAGGTCTTGGTCACATGGCCGTTAAATTGGCTGCAGCGATGGGTGCAGAAGTAAGCGTACTCAGCACTTCTGAAAATAAAAAAGCAGATGCGCTGCGTTTAGGAGCCAGTCATTTTATTAATACAAAAGATCCAAAAGTATTTAAACAGTACGCAAATCATTTTGACTTCATGATTAATACCGCTTCAGGAAATATTCAAATTGATCATTACTTAAATCTTTTAAAATATGATAGCACCATGGTGGTTCTAGGTGTCCCAGAAGAACCATACCAATTAGGGGCTTTTCCTCTCATTGGTAATCGACGCCATATTGCAGGCTCACACATTGGTGGCATTAAAGAAACTCAAGAAATGTTAGACTTTTGTGCGACACACAATATTGCTTGTGATATAGAATTAATTCCTATCAATAAAATTAACGAAGCTTATGAACGTACGATTAAAGGTGATGTTCGTTATCGATTTGTCATTGATATGAGTTCTTTAAAAAATTCATAAAACACTTAGAGGTGAATCATGCCAATTGCATTAATAGAAATTAGAAAAACATATTCTAAAGACCAAGAAATCGCTTTGATGCAAGCCGTTCATTCTGCTATTCAAGAAGCATTTAAAATTTTAAATAACGATATACATATCCGTCTTTTGGCTCACGAACCTCATCGTTTTTCTGTCCCAGTGACAAACACTAATCCTCCGTTATATCCTCATCCTGAATTGTACACACAAATTACCATCGATTGTTTCCCGGGACGTTCTCTTGATGCCAAGCGCGATTTATATCGTCGCATCGTCGAAAATCTAGAAACTCATGGTATCCCAAAAGATCATGTCAAAATTATTTTAAAAGAAACCAGCAAAGAAAATTGGGGTATTCGAAATGGTCAGCCGGCATGTGATATAGATGTGGGATATGCGATCGAAGTCTAGATAAAATTTATTTCGAATTATTCAAGCCTGTCATAAGAAGTGTGTAGCGCCTTCTAATGCACCACACACTTTTTGACACCCTCACAACAACATACTAAACACATCTACGCGTACATTTAAGATGCTAGTGTATTAACTGATTCAGGTACGACGTTCGAAGTTGAAGGACGCACTTCTGCAACCGGCTTAAACATGCCGCTATAGGGCGCTCTCAAATGCTGATTGAGGCACTCTATTTGTTGATTCCAGTGCGGCATCAGCACTTGTAAATTTAATATATCTGACGATGATACTGCCACACTTTTCCAATCATCTAATAATCGCTGCAGAACTTTCATTTTTTCAGCATCGGTTAATTTAAGTCGAGATATCAAATGATTCCTGATGTGATTTTCCATTTCTACTCTGACATCTTCAGACAGCTTATTCTCACGAAATTCCACCAATAATAATTGTAAAGCTTCCTTATTAATATTTTCTCGTATTGAACCCATCCCATCCATTTTGTCAAAAGCTTCGTATAGCACGATACCGACTTGAACATCTATCTTACCTGCTAGTTCAAAGATTGCATGGTTTGATAGCCATTCCTGATAAAGTGTTTGTACTACATCGTTCACTATGGCTTCGTTAGAAATAAACAACTCTCCCTCTTTATATTTTTCATCACTGATTTCTTTTGTTTTACTACTAATGTATTTGCTTAACTCTATATCTAATTTACGTTGCTTTAAGTTATCACAAATGAGTTCACAAATTGTTTCTTCATTTGCTGCATCTTTCACTGCTTGAGGTAAATCTTGAGTTCCTGGCTCATGAAAGTGTTTCACTAATACTTGTTGTATTTTATGTTTCATTTCAAGTGAGAGTAAGTCTTTCCCGTTAGAATTTACCTTCCACTTCGACCATATGCTCTTAGTGATGGCTGCATCTAACTCATTTTGTCTCGCCGTTTCTAATTCCTGTTTAAACCATCCATCCGCCTCTTGACGCACCAATTCTTGTGTATACATAGATACATGCGGCATCGGATCTCCAGCATCCGTTTTTCGCTGCCAAATTAGTAGCAACTCTTGGATAGCCGTATTATCTAGTTCTTTTTTAACTATGGAATTTTGCAGTTGATTTTGTTGCCAACTTAATAAAACCTGATGACAACCATTCAACAAACGCTTGAGATGGTGTCTTCCACGTGAATCATAACTTGGCAATCGTAAATGCTCTTCAATCGCCGTTTGTAATGCTTCTAAAGAAAAAATGACTCCTTGCTTTTCAAGCTCAACTTTATTTTCAGTAAAACGATCTGCCCAATGAATGAGACAAAGCATCTTTTTATCCACGTTCGGATCTACAATGATTTCCTGCAATAAGTCAAAATCACCTCTAGATACACATTTATCAATGAGCTTTGGATCAACGGCATTCAGACGCTTTACTTGCGATACCACTTTTTGCTGCTCTGCCTGAAGCTGTGCATTCATTTCAGTTTCTAAGCGTGATATTTCTGTTGCAATGATTTGTCCAACGTTTTGTAATAAATTAGTTTGCAGCGTCGCAAAACTACTTGGTAATTGCTGCAGTTGCTCTAGCATTTTTGCCATAGTGAGATCTACTTCTTTTTTCTGGTTAGCAAATTGCTCTTTCATAACTGCATCTTGTTGTTGAATCGCTTTTGCTTGTTCAGTGAATTGTGCTTTTACCGAACTATCAAGCTTTTGCAATGCTTCTGTTTCTTGCTTAATGATTTCTGCTTGTGATTTAGCAACAATTTGCTCTACTTCTTTTTTCTGGCTAGCAAATTGAGATTTCACCGAACCATCAAGCTTTTGCAACGCTTCTGTTTCTTGTTTGATAATTTCTGCTTGCGATTTAGCAACGATTTGTTCCACTTCTTTTTTCTGGCTAGCAAATTGAGATTTCACCGAACCATCAAGCTTTTGCAACGCTTCTGTTTCTTG
>JAFEDO010000152.1 GCA_018241565.1 Pseudomonadota bacterium | reverse complement strand
AGCTTGCAGTTTATCCGGATCATCATGATCAAAATAATGCATATTCACTGGTTCAGATAGAACTTGCGGGTTAGTGGGATCTGAAGCTCCCTTGTTATTAAGGATTTCTATTGATCCATCCTTATTAATTTCAACTGAGGGTTGTTGCCCTTCTTTTCTTGTAGCAGCAGCCTTTTTAGCTTGTTCAGATGATTGTGATCTCACAGTCTTGTTAGGTGTTGCCTCTGCTAATTGAGGTAATTTATTTTGAGTTTTAGGAACCGTTGCTTCAGCCAATTTTGTTTCTGTTACAGGCATTGAAGATTGAGCCATAGCAGTTTGTGGGGATCTTGCATGAGGTGTCGTTGAGGCCACTTTAGCAGGCACAGCTTCTTCCCCATCCTCGTAATCTTCATCACTTGATTCTTCTTCCGTCATTGCTTGTTTAGTCGTTGCTGCAGTAGCTATCTTTGATGATGATGTATTACTGACAGCTCTTGTTGGAACTTGAGTAGATTTTTCTTCTGGATTCGTCGTATTCCCTAAAGAATTTCTGTGGTCTAAAGCCGCCACTATTTCTTTTTGCATAGATGCTTGATCTCGAATTTGAGGAGAAACACCAGAAAAATCATTTTTAATTTCTTTTAGCGCGGATTGTGCTTCTGGAAATGTCTTGTATTGACCATATAGCAATACATACCAACGCTGATTTTCTATGTTTTTTTCTACAACTGTCGTTTCGCTTTTTAAATCATATTCTTCAACGAAGTTATGGATCGTATTTAGATTGTGGTCTGCTAATAATTGAATCGTATATCGATAAGTATTCGTTGTCTCAGAAGAAGTCTTTAGATCCGTTGCAGAAAAAGCAACTAAAGGTAAGCAAAACATCAAAATTGAAAGAAGTACTTTTCTCATTGGCATAATCCCTCATAGTTAGGGGAGGCATTATATAAACATTCAGAGAAATCTACCACATCAACTTTAAATATCTAGAAATATCTTTTAGTTACTTTATCTCTCTGACGCTCGCTTCAACGGCTTCGGCCAGTTGATGGGCAAAATCACTGACTTGTTTCGCATCTTCACCTTCTGGTCCACGTCCTTGCTCCTGCAGAATTCCCGCTTTATAGCAATTAGTTAGCGCCATTTATGATGACCGCATAAGCGGCAATAACTCTGAACAAAGCTGTTGCCATAAGGCATCCACTGTTATACAGCATCTACTACCATGAAAATAAAAAAAATTACTTACGACTTTAGCCCTGAAAAAAACTTAAAACTCAAAGAAGAACGAGAGATAAGTTTTGAAGAAATTATTTTAGCAATTGAGGAAGAATACTTAGCAGATGTTATTAATCATCACAATACAGGAAAATACAAAGAACAAAAAATTTACGTAGTAGAAATTGAAGGTTATATTTATTTAGCACCTTATATCTTCTATTAAGCTAATTCTGTAGTAACCGGAAAAGATTTTACATGTAAATAGTTGCTGAGAGCTTCTAATATAATTTTGCTGTTTGCAGCATTAATAATAGTTTCGTGATTTCCATCGATTTTATGGCATAAAATTTTGTTTTTGTTATAGCTTGACCAACCATTAGTTGGGTGTTCAATCGATTTGTAATCATCAGATAACTGAGATGCTTTGAATAATAATATCTCTTGATCCATTTCACTTGGCGAGTGCTTCAGCAATAATTCTTCTCTTTTCCATGCGAGATTTATAATTTGAGTTGATAATTCTGGATGAAGTATTTGAATATATTTTTTGAAGTTTTCTTCACATTGATGAGCATCAGAATTTATTGCCCAGCTGTCAATCATAGCCAATAGAGAAATAGTTTGCCCTTGTTGAAGTAGCATATTTGCAACTTCATATAAAACATTGCCACCGAATGAATAACCCATCAAGAAATAAGGACCCGAGGGTTGGATTTTCTTTATAGCTGATAGATAATCTTCCGCCATAGCAGGTAGGCTACCATATAACATCTTGTCCGCTTCAATACTTGGATCCTGAAGTCCATAAATAGAAATAGAGAGGTCACTTTGTGAAACAAACGAATTAAAACACTGAATTAAGCCGCTAATAGGATGACAGAGAAAGAGATAAGGCGGTTTTTCTCCAGCTATCTTCAAAGATATTGGGTTATTAGTTTTTTGATTCTCTGAGCCATGCAAGATAGTTAAACACAATTGTTTAATGGTGGGACTACGATAAATTTGAGTTGCTGGTAAGGAACAATTGAAAGTTTTATTGATTTTTTCAACTAAACTAATAGCTTTTAGAGAATGGCCACCCAAAGCAAAAAAATCATCACTTATTCCTATTTCCTCGATTCCTAACATATCTTGCCACAATTGAGCTAATTTGGATTCAGTCTCATTAGCTGGGGCCAAATAATTTGTTAAAACATTTAAATCTTGACGTGCAATTTTTATCGCAGGCCCCGCTGAAGTAGACGTAATTTGTCCATGCATACCGATACCCACATTAAGATCTATATTTGAAATTGCTACATTAGATTCACTTCCCTCTAATGCTTCCAAAAATAGTGCTTGTCCTTGTTGCGGCGAAATATCATTACCCTTGCCAAGGAACGTAGCTTCTCCCCTGAGCGCTGCTTCAGCGGCAATTCCTACGTCGCGCCATGTATTCCAATTAATACTAACAACGAAGGAAGAAAATGAAAATAAATCGCTCGTTACAAATGAATCAAGGCAAGCATTCGCTCCACAATAATCAATGTGACGAAATCCACCAAGCAATGCTGCAAGAGAAGATTTTAAAACCACAAAATCAAGAGATAAGCTTTTTAATGTTCGTATTAAATTATAAGTTCCATATATCTTTGGTAAAAATACATCCTGGATTTTCGCTTTAGTTTTTGATTGTATTAATTCTGCATTAGATATTCCTGCTGCGTGTATTAAACCATTTATTTTTCCAAAATTATTCACGCTCTGACGAATAACTTCATCTAATAACTTAAATTCTGTAATATCCACTTGGTAAAATATGAATTTCGCACCTAATGCGCGTAATCTATCAACTTTTTTGATTTTTTCATAATACTCATGGTGCGGATCTTGCAGTATTTTTTCCCAATCTACCTCTAATGGTATTTTTCTTCGCGAAAGCAAAATAAAAGTAGGAGTAGAAACTGTTTGAACAATAGCTTCACAACAACTTAATGCAATGCCACCAATTCCTCCTGTTAATAAGTAGACTCCATTATCCTTTAAGCGTTTTATTTTTGCCGAGATGGGTTTTGCAATACCATACATTAAACACCATTGATGCCCATTTCTATACGGCGTAATTAGGGAAGATTCATCCCAGTCTTCATGCAAACAAGATTCAACAATTTTACTTAGTAGATTTATATTATCTTGAGGTCGCTCTGCTGAATCTAGATCTATTAATTTAAACTTTAATGTATTATGTTCTTGCATGATAACGCGACATGAGCCATTTAAAACAGCATTAATAGGACTCATGTCTTCTGTTCCTAGAACCTGTTGCGTTCCAGTCGTAATTACTCCGACTTTCAAAGGAATCTTATCACCCACCACTTCAATGTATGCTTGTGATAAATACAAAAGACTATAAAAACCTAACCCTAATTGTTCATCGATTGCTGCTACAGAAGGTGATTTATTAAAAGAATTAGAATAGGATGCAAGATGTAAGATAACTGGATTTTTAACATTATTTTTTATTGCATAAATAAAATTTAAATAATGAGATTTATCTGTAGGATTAATATTAAAATGAAATTTATCTTTCTCCACGTATGCCTTATCAAACATGACTATAATAGGATTGATGCCATTATTCTCTAATAATGAAATTAATGCGTCGCCTAATCCTGTTTCATCTTTAAAAATAATCCAGCTATGCTTTGCCAACAGATCTGGTAAAAGTGAAGTCTGTTTTATATACGCTTGTTGATGAGACCAAACTGGTTTATAGATTCTGGGAGTAAAATCCTGTCTACTCGTATCTTTGTCGGGCTCAATCCAGTAGCGTTGTTTTTGAAAAGCATATGTTGGTAGAGGAACATGTCTGGGCAAAACATTTCCATACAGTGCAGGCCAGGTGATTTTAATTCCATGTTGCCAACCCATACCCAGCACATTGATCAACTGACCCACTTCACTTTTTTCAGAATGACCGGCAGGTAATGTGTTTATGCTCACTATTTTCTTTTTATGATGGCGAGCTACTTCTTTAAGAAATACATTTAGACTTTGACCAGGTCCAACCTCTACAAAAAAGAGGTTTTGATCTTCCAGGAGGGTTTCAATTCCTTTACAGAATTGTACAGTTTGACGCAAATGCTTATACCAGTAATCAGCATCCATCACTTCATCCTTTGACAACCATTTCCCAGTAAGATTTGATACGATAGAAATTTGTGGGGAAGAAATCGTAATATTTGAAAATAAGTCTTTAAACGGCTTCTGAATCTCTTCCATACTTCTACTATGAAATGCATGACTGACTTTCAATTTCCTAAATAATTTTCCAGCTTTTGAAAGAGATTGCTCTAATTGATTAATTTCAGATGATTTTCCAGATACAACACAGTGCCGTGTTGCATTATGTAAGGCCAACTCCGTTTGATTTAAATAGGGAGATAACTCTTCTTTCGTACATTCAATTGCCAACATTTCACCCGCAGAGACCTGGGCCATAAGAAGCCCTCGCTGACAGATAAGCAAGATAGCATCTTCAAAAGAAAAAACACCTGCTAAACACGCCGCTACATACTCACCAATACTATGACCAATCATTGCATCAGGTTTTAAACCATAATGCATTAATAAGTTAGCGAGGGCGTACTCGATAATAAATAAGGCTGGTTGTGCGTACTGCGTTTGATTCAGTCGTTCGTCAGATGGATTATTGATAATATCAAGTAAATTAACGCCAAGGTGAGGTGTTGCTAACTGAACACCTCGTTGCATAAACGTCGAAAAAAAAGGTATTTCATTCATTAGCTGAGATGCCATCTGGTAATATTGCATCCCTTGTCCTGGAAACATAAAAATGACATTGAGATTAGTGCTATTATCAGATAAGTTCATTTTACTAATAGAGAAATTCTTTATTATTTCTTCTTTAGTGTGACCTGAGCTAAAACATCGCCAGGGAAAAGCTTCTCTTCCTGTTTGAAGTGTATAAGCAATATCTGCCAAATTAAACGGAAAATTGTGATTGGAACGTTCCAAAAATCGAATGAATTTTTCTTTATTTTGTTGGAGAGCCAGTTCATTTCTTGCAGAGAGCACCATTAAATATTCACTATTTTCCGTAATAGATTGCTCTTGAGCATATTCACTTAAAATCATATGTACATTAGTTCCTCCAACGCCAAATGAGCTTACTCCTGCATAACGGTTATCCGTTTTTTTCTTCCAATCAATTAATTGTGTATTAATAAAAAAAGGACTTTCTTCAAAATTAATATTTGGATTGGGCTCTTGAAAATGCAGTAATGGAGGGATTTTTTTATGAAATAGACAAAGTATTGTTTTAATAAGACCTGATATACCTGCAGCTGCGTCAGTATGTCCAATATTCGCTTTGACAGACCCAAGAGCACAATATTTTTTATTGTCTGTTTGCTCACGATAGACTTTAGAGAGTGCTTCCATTTCAATTACATCACCTAAAGCTGTTGCGGTTCCATGTGCTTCTACATAACCTATTTCATTTGCATTTACCTTAGATTGCGATAATGCTTCACGAATACATGACATCTGACCTTGAACACTCGGCGCGGTATACCCTAATTTATCAGAACCATCATTATTAACTCCGACCCCTTTTATTACGGCATAAATCGTATCGTTATCAGCAAGTGCATCTTCCAACCGTTTTAGAATGATTACTCCTAGGCCATTTGAAAAAACGGTTCCATTAGCACGGCGCTCAAAGGGACGACACTCTCCATCAGGTGATTCAATGCCACCTTGCTGAGGAATATAACTACCTACTTGTGGGACAACAATAGATACAGCACCTGCCAATGCAACATCGCTTGTTCCCATCATTAGCTCTTGGCAAGCTTGCGCGACCGTTACTAGTCCAGTTGAGCACGCTGTGTTGATGTTAAGACTGCGCCCTTTTAAATTTAAATGATAGGAAACTTGAGTGCTTAACATGCCTAGGCTACTTGCAATACGTTGCTGAAACCGATCTAACTCTTGGGAAGCCCAGTTGTTTTTTAATAAATTTTCATGCAAGTAGGTGCTATCTGTCATACCAGCAAAAACACTGATTTTTTTAGCGCCCATCTGACTTGGAACAATGCCTGCCTGCTCAAGAGCTTCCCAAGCACATTCAAGAAAGAGGCGGTGTTGTGGATCAGTCACACTCGCATCTATCGGGTTAAATCCAAAAAAATTCGCATCAAATTGTTCGATATCAGACAATATCCCTCTGACAGGAACAGAATTTTCTTGCTGTATTTTGTTCTTTGTTTGGGCTAGTTCATCTTCTGAAAAATGATCTAGGCAGTTTTTACCTTGACAAAGATTTTCCCAAAAATCCTCTATGGAATTTGCTTTTGGAAAACGACAACTCATGCCAATGATAGCAATATCTGACACATTTTTCGTACTCTGCTTTCTCACAACGGGTAAATTAAAATCGCCTTCCAGGAAGCGACTCAATTGACGAATAGTTGGATAAGTTAATATGTCAGATATCTGTAGTTCAACGTTTAAATCCTCATTAATTCTTTGACATGCCTCTGTTATAAGCAATGAATTAGCACCAAGCTCAAATAAATTTTTGTTGGTTTCAATGTTTGAACGGTTTAGAAGGTGTTTCCAAATATTTTTAATAGATTCTTCTATTGTACTGGATGAAGAACCATCTACATGAAAAGACAAATCTGTATGTGGTAATTTATCCAGATTTTTTTTATCAACTTTTCCAATTAATGTTAAGGGTAGATCATCTACAGCGACATATTTAGAAGGTAGCATATAAGGAGGTAATCGAAGGCTTAAAAATTGGCGAATATCATCTGCGGTTGTTAACGATTCTTTGGATGAAAAAACGATATAAGCAGTAAGCATTTTATGAGATCCACCACCAACTTCAGCAACAACAGCAACTAGACTAATTGCCTCGTGCTTCATGAGTTCATTTTCAACTTCATTTAAATGAATTCTATAACCACCAACTTTAACTTGATCATCTAACCGCCCAAGACATAACAAATTTCCAGACGGTAATAACTTAACCTTGTCGCCAGTTTTATAAATTCGATTGTAGGGTTCATCCTGCTCAAAAGGATTAGGAAGGAATTTTTCTTGGTTTTGACTTTTACTATTATGATAACCCAGCGCTAAATTAATTCCACTAATGTAAAGTTCGCCTTCAAGCACAGGATTTTTATGCTCATCAAGTATGTAAGTTTTAACATTTTTGATAGGTTTTCCAATGCTAATCAATTCTTCATCGTCCATAATACTATCTTCAGTCATAACATTTAGAGAAGTGAACACTGTAGCTTCTGTCGGACCATATCCATTCATAAGAATGATTGGAAGAGCATTTGTTTTTCGGTAATTAATAAATTTTTTTACCAAGATATGATTGGCTTGCTCACCGCCAAAAATAATTGTCTCAACGGAATTTAACGTTTCTGGGAATGATTTTACCAATTGATGAAAATAACCTGTTGGTAAAAACAAACATTGAATTTTATAGTCTTGAAGATAAACTTTTAATTTGTTGTAATTGGTTCTTACGAGAAGGGGAATGATTGAAAGAACAGCGCCGTTTAGAAGCGCACTCCAAACCTCGAATGTACACGCATCAAAAGCAGGGTTACTAAATTGTGCGATTATCTTACCTTCCGAGATTTTTGCAAAATTATCTGCCTTACCTAGGTTTACTACAGCATCGTGTGGTATGACAATTCCTTTTGGTTTCCCCGTGGATCCCGATGTATACATGAGATAAATAGGTGATTTAGGAACAACCGCTATATGAAGGTTATCTTTTGAATAATGGATTGATTCGTTCTTTATATGTTTTATAAAGCTAATAGTTGCACGAAGAGTTTTTAATTGCGTTTTATATTTCTCACTCGTAATTATGAGTTTTGGATTTGAATCATCAGTTATTTCTTTCAGTCTTGCTTGAGGAGCCATGATGTCCAAAGGAAGATAAATTGCACCTACCTTAATGATTGCTAGCATACAAACGACAAAATCAGCGCTTGGCTCCAAAAGAATAGCGACAAAATCGCCTTGATTAACCGAATTTTTTACTAGCCAATGGGCAAATTGATTGGCTTTTTCATTCAATGTCGCATAAGTGTACTCGATGTTTTTATCCCGTAGCGCAACAAGATGCGGTGTATTTCGAACTTGTGCTTCAAACAATTGAACGACTGTTTTTTTATAGGTGGGAGTCGAGGTATTCATTGAATTATGAGCCATCCATTATGTGACATTTTCAGATGATTAAAATCTATTACTTAAGTTGTAATAAGATAAGATGTTCCTCAATATCGTCTGCGAGCGAGAAGGGTTCCGTTACAATTATTTTCATATATAAAAGACCTGGTCTAACAATTATTTATTCTTCCAGTTGCATATATACTGCCAATGTAAATTTAAACTGTCAACTTTTAGTCTTGTCCTCTTTTTCCAACTACCAACTTTAAACATCTAGAAATATCTTTTAGTTACTTTATCTCTCTGACGCTCGCTTCAACTGCTTCGGCCAGTTGATGGGCAAAATCACTGACTTGTTTCGCATCTTCACCTTCCACCATCACGCGGATCACAGGTTCAGTGCCTGAAGGGCGTAATAACACTCGACCTGTGCCATTCAGTTTTTGCTCGACAGACTGTATTGCTTGTTGAACGGATTTACTATTTAAAACTTTTTCATGATTTGAAACAGCGACGTTAATCATGGTTTGAGGAAACTTTTGAAACCCTTGTTTTAATTCATGTAAGCTTTTTCCAGAATCACACATACTGTGTAACACTTGTAATGCTGAAACAATACCATCACCGGTTGTAATTTTGTCTAGACAAATAATATGTCCTGAAGATTCGCCCCCTAAGTGCCAACCCTGTTGATATAGCATATCTAAAACATAACGATCCCCTACTTTAGCTCGAGTAAATGGGATACCTAATTTTTTAAATGCTAATTCCAAACCGAGGTTAGTCATCACCGTTCCAACAACACCTCCATGGAGTTGATTGGTATTTAATAAGTGATTAGCAATAATAAATAATAATTGGTCGCCATCTAATATTTCACCGTGATGATCAATCATAATCACTCGATCGCCATCACCATCTAATGCAATACCCAGATCCGCTTTTTCGGCAATCACTAATCTTCTCAATACTTCCGGATCGGTAGAACCACAGTGCTTATTAATATTAAAACCATCAGGCTCTACACTTAATTCCATAACATCTGCACCTAATTCTCGTAAGACATTAGGAGCAATGTGATAAGTAGCACCATTTGCACAATCAACAATAATTTTCATATGAGTTAGACGAGTACTTGAAGGGATCGTGCTTTTGCAAAATTCTATATATCGACCAGGCGCATCATCGACTCGAGATGCTTTTCCTAATTTGGCAGAATCAACTGTCACTAAAGGTTGCTCTAATTGTTGCTCAATCGCTAATTCAACTTCGTCCGGTAATTTTCTACCTTCAGCGCTAAAGAATTTAATCCCATTATCATGGTAAAGATTATGTGAAGCACTGATCACAATCCCGACTTGTGCGCGCAACGTTCTTGTCAAATAAGCAATCGCAGGTGTTGGCATTGGACCTAGTAAGAGAATATCTACACCTGCCGCCGAAAGTCCTGCTTCTAAAGCAGATTCCAACATATAACCTGACACTCTCGTATCTTTACCGATGAGCACTTTACCTTTGTGACCATTCGCCAAGACACGTCCAACAGCCCAACCGAGTTTTAATACAAATTCTGGATTGATAGATGATTTTCCTACCTCACCACGAATGCCATCCGTACCAAAATATTTTCTTGTCATTGTCGTTCCTCAGTAAAAATTCACCCCCACCCTAACCCTCCCCCGGATTACCGGGGGAGGGAAAATATAATCAGTACTGTAGTCCGGGTAAGCGTTTTTGCCGAATTTAATAGTTTGGCCTAAACGCGCAACCCGGGATTTGATCCCGGGTTGCGCGCGGTAAAAACCAACCGCGCTTACCCGGGCTACAAACTAGAGTGAATTATCTATCGCATTGATCATTTGCAGCGCTTGGACTGTTGCTTTTACATCATGTGCACGAATAATTTTCACGCCACACAAAACTGCATAAATAGCAGCAGCGATGCTCCCATATAATCTTTCTGATACTTCAACATTCAACAATTCACCGATGAATGTTTTTTGAGAGACCCCAACCAAAATTGGAAATCCCATATCACAAAATACTTTTAATTGATTTAAGAGTTGTAAATTTTGCGGTAAATCTTTACCAAATGATCCATGTCCAATGCCTGGATCTAATATAATTTGCTCTTTCTGAATACCTGAAGCTAAACAGGCATCTATTCGTTCTTGTAAAAAATGTTTAACAGATTGAACGACATTTCCATGATAAGGATCTTCAGAATTTGTAGAAGCGTTACCGTCTGGATATTGCATATGCATCAAACAAATTGGCACTTGTAAATTCGCAGCTGTTTGTAAAGCACCTTCTCGTCTCAATGCTCTGACATCATTAATTAAACTCGCACCGGCAGATACAGCAGCAGTCATCACTTCAGGGTGGCTCGTATCAACAGAAATTGGTGTTGAAAAATTTTGATTTAATTTTTCAATGAATGGTATGACTCGATCGAGTTCTTCTTGCAAAGAAATAACAATATGTTGTTTAGGATGCGTAGGTTCACCACCTACATCAATAATCGCTGCACCTTCTTGTATGATTTTTTCAGCATGATTCATCGCATCGTCGATAGATAAACAACGTCCTGTTGATGAAAAAGAATGGGGATTCACGTTAATGATCCCCATCACACGAGGGGCTGATAAATCTAAAATATCAGAAATTATTTTCATGTGACCTAATGCTCATCACTCGAATTATTTTTCGTTTTATCAGATTTTGTTTTTTGTGAGTGACTATGTGACTCGTCATCTTCCCAATCTCTAGGCGCACGAGGGGTTCTTCCTGACATAATATCTTCGAGTTGATCAGAATCTATCGTTTCATATTTAATGAGTGCTTCTGCCATGAGATGCAATTTATCGGTATTTTCTTCTATAATCTTTTTGGCACGTGCATAGTTGCGATCGATAATGGCCCGAATTTCTTTATCAATCACTAATGAGGTTGCATCAGAAACTTCTTTGTGACGATTGAATGAGCGTCCTAAGAAAACTTCACCTTCTTCTTCGCCATAAGTTAATGGTCCTAAGACAGGTGATAATCCCCATTGTGTCACCATATTGCGCGCAATTTCTGTTGCACGTTGAATATCATTCGATGCACCGGTTGTAACACCTTCTTTACCAAAAATAAGTTCTTCAGCAACACGTCCACCAAATAAACTAGATAATTGACTTTCTAATCGACGCATAGAATGACTATACCGATCTTCTTCTGGAAGAAACATCGTGACACCTAATGCACGTCCGCGAGGAATAATTGTTACTTTGTAAACGGGATCATGTTCTGGCACGTGTAATCCAACAATTGCATGACCAGACTCGTGATATGCCGTTAATTTTTTCTCTTGCTCACTCATCACCATGGATTTACGTTCAGCACCCATCATGATTTTATCTTTTGCTTTTTCAAACTGAGACATATCAACCACACGTTTGTTAGCACGCGCAGCAAACAGTGCAGCTTCATTCACTAAATTTGCTAAATCTGCACCAGAAAATCCTGGTGTTCCTCTTGCAATAATGCTTGGTTTAACATCATCACCCATCGGTACTCGGCGCATGTGTACTTTTAAAATTTGTTCTCGACCACGAACATCAGGCAATGGCACAACGACTTGTCGATCAAAACGACCTGGTCTAAGTAAAGCAGGATCCAATACATCTGGACGGTTGGTTGCAGCAACAACGATCACACCTTCCTTACCTTCAAATCCATCCATCTCTACTAATAATTGATTTAATGTTTGTTCACGTTCATCGTGACCACCACCTAATCCAGCACCTCGGTGACGACCCACCGCATCAATTTCATCGATGAAAATAATACAAGGCGCTTGTTTCTTCGCTTGATCAAACATATCTCTCACACGCGAAGCACCAACACCGACAAACATTTCAACGAAATCAGATCCTGAAATCGTAAAGAAAGGCACTTTAGCTTCACCGGCAACTGCTTTTGCTAATAAAGTTTTACCGGTTCCTGGAGGACCTACTAATAAAACGCCTCGAGGAATTAATCCACCTAAACGTTGGAACTTACTCGGATCTTTTAAGAAGTCGACTAACTCTTTTACTTCTTCTTTCGCTTCGTCAACGCCAGCCACATCCGCAAAAGTAATTTTTACTTGATCTTCACCAAGTAAGCGCGCGCGACTGCGACCAAAAGACATAGCGCCTCGGCCACCGCCCCCTTGCATTTGACGCATGAAGAATACCCACACCCCAATTAATAACAACATAGGGAACCAGTTAATAAAGATATGCATTAATAAACTTTCTTGTTGCGGCGGCTGCCCTTTAACATCGACACCTTTTTTAATTAAATCGGGCAATAAATATTGATCGGGCAAGGGAATATAAGTCGCGAAAGGTTTGTTATTTTGCGTTAGCCCTTTGATGGTACGTTCTTCAATCGTGACTGATCGAATAGAACCTTGGTCTACTGTTTTTAAAAATTCGGTATAACTCAGTTTCTCAGCAGGTGTTTGACGTGGGCTGAAATTACTGAATACGGAGACAAGAATCACCGCGATGATTAACCATAAAAATAGATTTTTAAGCATGTCGTTCAATCTAGAATCCTTATATATATCTGTAGTACCTGTCATCCTGAGCGTCAGCGAAGGATCTCAGCGATATCATTAGATCCTTCGCTGACGCTCAGGATGACAACATAAAAAGGCCCGCAAACTTACTATAAATCATACCCTTTGGCCACTAAATATACTTCTTTAGACCGAGGTCGAGAGGCTTTCGGTTTTCTAATAGCTACCGACTGAAACTCCGTTCGTAACATTCGGATAAACTCATCAACACCAGGACCTTGAAATATTTTTACAACAAAGCAACCACCGCGCTTAAGTATTTTTTTAGCACAATCTAATGCTAGTTCTGCTAAATACATCGCTTTTGCCTGATCAGACTCTCGAATACCACTGGTATTTGGGGCCATATCAGATAAAACCAAGTCACAGTTCGCTTCACCCAGCGCCAATAGTAGTGCATCTAAAATTTTTTGCTCTTGAAAATCTCCAAGAAAAAAAGTGACGTCTGGTAACGGCTCCATGGGTAATATATCCAATGCGAAAATCTTACCGGTTCCCTTCAAAAGTTTGCTGACGTATTGGGTCCAGCCACCAGGCGCCGCTCCCAAATCAACAATCGTCATCCCGGATTTAATTAATTTATCTTTTTCTTGGATTTCTTGGAGTTTAAAGACGGCTCGCGAACGATACCCCTGTTGCTGTGAAAGCTTCACATAGGGATCAGAAAAGTGTTCTTGCAACCAACGTTTGCTGCTTTTTGTACGTTTCAAGGCTATACTCGCGATTCATTTTTATAGAGGCTGAAACATACTGTCATGGCATTATCAACGCAACAAAAAAATCAATTGAAAGGGCAAGCTCACGCATTAAAACCCGTGATTATGATTGGACACAAAGGGCTCACCCCCAATGTGATCGCTGAAACCGAAATCGCTCTGCTCGCTCACGAGTTAATAAAAATTAAAATCGCAGAGGTCGATAAAGCGGCTCGAAAAGAAGTGGCCGCTCAGCTTTGTGAAGCGCTTAAAGCTGAATTCATTCAAATGGTCGGGCGCATTGTGACTATATATAGAGAGAATCCAGATAAGTGAGTTTTAGCAGGATCGCCTTGAATCTCAAGAACTTACAAAACCGAAATATTGCCCATTTTTGCCTAACACTAAAATCCACACAATAGGTAGATTTTTTATCAAAAAATGGTTGATTTTAATGATTAACCCTACTAATATTTGGTCCACCAAATATCAGTAGGGTTAATCGTTAATGAAACTTCCTCTTATCAATGACATTGAACGGCTCAATCCGTGGTTAAAAGACCCCAAAAAGCCCATTTTGGATTTAGAAAACTACATTCAACGCATCCAAACTACGAAGCTACTGCAACCTGATTGGGATACACTTTGGCTAGTCTTGGTGGGCCCCAGGCAAGCAGGGAAAACTACTTTAGGGAAATACATTTGCCATCAGCTGATTCAAGAAGGACGCTTTAAACAATTACTATATTTAAATTGCGATTTTAAAACCATCAGAGAGTGGTTAATTAACCCTCTTGATGTAATAGAAGCATTAGAATATTTTCAACTAGAACAACCTATTCTTTTTATTGATGAAGTACAACGATTAGAAACACCTGGGCTACTATTAAAATCTATTGCTGATTTAAAACTTCCTATCAAAATGATTGCTTCTGGTTCTTCACAATTAGAAATTAAAAGTAAAGTTCAAGAATATCTGACTGGTCGTCATCTAGAATCACTCATTCTCCCATTGAGTTATTCAGAAATAGAGAAAATTAATCATGAACAATTGTTGATTTTTGGGTGTTACCCTCAAATCATTCAAACTCAAGAAAAATCATTATTATTGAAACAACTTTATCGCGACTACATTAATAAAGACATTATTGAAATTTTAAAGATCGGTATGCCAGATGTCATAGAAAAATTAATTACTTTGATTGCACATAGTTCAGGACAACTCGTCAATTATAACCAATTAGCAACTGACTGCTCTGCTAGCATCGCTACTATTAAAAATTATTTATCTATCCTAGAAAAAACTTATGTTTTACAAAAAATTAATCCCTTTGTAGGAAATAAGCGTACTGAAATCACTTCTAATCCAGTGTATTACTTCATTGATAATGGATTCCGCAACCAAGCACTCAGTAATTTTTTAGAGTTAGATTCTCGCGGAGATGTTGGAATGTTGGTACAGGGCTTTGCATTTCAAGAGATTTATAAAACCCAATCACAATACTTCAAAGATTTCACGATCCATTTTTGGCGCACAAAATCAGGCGCTGAAGTAGATTTTATATTAAAGCAAGGTACTCTCTTGTTACCTATTGAAATTAAGTATCGACATATGAATGGTGCTGCAATCAGTCGAAGCTTTCGTTCATTTATTCAAGCTTACGAACCAAAAGATGGTATCTATATAACGAAAGATTTTTATGGAAAAATAAAAGTTGATGGATGTACTGTACATTTTATTCCATTGAGTAAGATAGATATTATGAAAAAAATGATTAATACCATTTTTTCATAAAATATCCATCTGGAACTCTCATCCGTATCCACATCACATAATGTCATTGTGATTAATCTAGTAATTTAACACCTGATATCCGCGCAAACTTTTTATCAAAAGTCACTACGCTACAGTCTTCTTGCTTGCTTTCAACAAAAATCAAACAATCTGAGAAATCACAATTATTTTCTCGATATAACTGTAAAGCAGCAATAAGCTGTGATTCGTGCTGCGATACAAATGCATCGTTTTCGTAGAGGTGTTGCAAAATCTTTAAAATATCTTCTTTTGCAATATGGTAAGCAGATTCTAATACCCAAACCGTTTCTATTTGAACTAATTGTGTTACAAATAATTTTTTAGCTTTTTTAGCGAATGCACGCGCAGCACTCACTTGCTCTGGTTGAGTTGGATCATCAATCAAAATACGCACTAAAACATTAGTATCAACTGAAATCACCTTTGCCTCGCTCTTTAATGACTTGTTCCATTTGTTTTAAACTCACGCCTTGTTTGGCTTTATATATACCAAAAGAAGCTTCAATATTTTTTTCTTTTCGAAATAAAACAACACGATCATCTTCCAATGCAAAAGCGACTTTTTCACCAGGTTGTAAATTCAGTTGCTGACGAATTTCCATAGGTATAGTGACTTGCCCTTTGCTCGTTACAGATGACGTTAACATACAACTCCTCTTAAAAAGTAATACTCCTGTAATTAAGTATTACTTACTCTATCCAGTTAGTCAATATTCAATTAAGTAAGAAAAATGATGGGGTTTCTACAATAAAACTCTGAATTTCCGAGGTTAAATGTATTCAACTTGGGTGATTTCGTAGCTGACTGGGCCTGATGGAGTTTTGACTTCGATGACGTCGTCCACTTCTTTGCCAATAATGGATCTCGCGATGGGGGAACCTACTGAGATTTTGCCTTTTTTGATGTCGGCTTCATCTTCACCCACGATTTGGTAATGTGTCGTTTCATCTGTATCCACATTACATAATGTCACTGTGGCACCAAATACTACTCGACCATTATTTTCAAGTGTTGTCACATCGATGATTTGTGCATTTGATAATTTAGATTCTACTTCTTGAATGCGTCCTTCTGTAAAAGATTGTTGCTCGCGTGCAGCGTGATACTCACCATTTTCTTTTAAATCACCATGCGCGCGTGCTTCTGCAATAGCTTTTGTGATCCGTGGACGTTCAACATTTTTTAATCTTTCTAATTCTGCTCGTAGTGCTTCTGCACCGGGCAATGTCATTGGGACTCTTTGCATTTGGGTTACCTCATCATTAAATGGGATCTGAATCTACGAATTATTGTAACTACTCAGTGATCTTCTGTCATCCCGGCCAAGCGCTGCAAAAACGACGCTGGATCCCGGCTCTCGTGTTACAAAAACCGTAACACGAGGCCGGGATGACAAGTCACGCGTGCAGCGTGCGAGCCGGGATCCAGAGAATACAGCATAGATCTGTTCCATCTGAATAGTTACGAATTATTTTGATGTAATTCTTGTAAACAAATGACGGTAGAACGGTCTTCATATTTCATCGCTAAACAAGCAGCCTTTGCGCCAGCGAGGGTCGTAGTGTAGCTCACCTTATGTTGTAGTGCACTACGTCGGATAGCAAAAGAATCTGACATGGCTTTCTTGCCTGCCGTGGTATTCACAATGAAGTCAATTTCTCCATCTTTCATCATATCCAGAATATGAGGACGCCCTTCTGCTACCTTATTGATTTTATGACAAGGAATAGCCGCAGCTTCTATTAATCTCGCCGTTCCTGCTGTCGCATACACTTCAAATCCTAATTCAACTAAGCGTTTCGCAATTTCAGCTACATGCGATTTATCATCGTCGCGCACGCTCACAAAAGCATTGCGTCGACGTTCAATATTCACACTGGCTGCTAATTGTGCTTTAGCGAATGCTTGCCCAAAGCGTTTATTGATCCCCATAACTTCACCTGTCGATTTCATTTCAGGACCTAATAAAGAATCTACGAAGGGGAATTTTGCGAAAGGAAATACGGGCAATTTAATTGAGTAAAAATCAGGAACAATCATATGTGTACAACCTTGCTCAGCTAATGTTTTCCCAACCATACAAAGCGCTGCAATCTTCGCTAAAGGAATACCTATCGCTTTCGATACAAAAGGAACCGTACGAGAAGCTCGTGGGTTCACTTCTAAGATGTAAATATCGTCGCCTTTAATTGCAAACTGAGCATTCATCAAACCAACCACGCCTAGCTTCAACGCTAATTTTTTCATTTGTTTTTTTAATTCTTCTTGAATCACACTGCTTAAACTAAAAGGAGGGAGAGAACAAGAGGAGTCGCCCGAATGAATACCCGCTTCTTCGATATGCTCCATGATGCCACCAATAAATACTTGTTTTCCATCACAGATGGCATCGACATCTACTTCGATGGCATTACTTAAATAACGATCTAATAAAACGGGTGAATCATTTGAAACATGAACCGCGCGATGAATATAATCTTTTAATTCAGCTTCAGTATGAACGATTTCCATCGCTCTGCCACCTAATACATAAGAAGGGCGTACAACGAGTGGATATCCAATTTTTTTCGCTAACTCGATCGCTTCTTCTTCGCTACGCACCGTACCATTCGCTGGTTGTTGTAATTTTAATGCGTGAACCACCTGTTGGAATCGATCGCGATCTTCCGCTTCATCAATCGCATCAGGAGAAGTTCCAATAATATGAGCCCCTGCTGCTTCTAATTCTTTCGCTAATTTTAAAGGGGTTTGTCCACCATATTGAACAATCACACCTTTTGGTTTTTCGATACGAATAATTTCTAACACATCTTCTAGTGTTACTGATTCAAAATATAATCGATCGGAAATATCATAATCGGTTGATACCGTTTCAGGATTACAATTCACCATGATGGTCTCAAACCCTGCGTCTCGTAATGCCAATGCGGCATGCACACAACAATAATCAAATTCTATGCCTTGACCGATTCGATTAGGGCCACCGCCTAAGATCATAATTTTTTCACGATTGTCGGGATTCGCTTCACACTCTTCTTCATATGTAGAATACATATACGCCGTTGTTGTCGGAAACTCTGCCGCACAAGTATCAATTCTTTTGTATACCGGATGAATATTTAATTTTTCTCGACGCGCTCGTACTTGCTTAGCGGTGGTTTTTAATAAATACGCTAAACGTGAATCTGAAAATCCTTTTCGTTTCAAACGACGTAATTCGAATTCAGATAATTTTTCTAGTGCTTGTGTTGATATTGTTTTTTCAATTTCAACAAGATCTTTAATTTGAATTAAAAACCAAGGATCCACCTTCGACCATTCATACACCTCTTCCATCGTGAATCCTGCACGAAATGCATCAGCAATATGCCATAAACGATCGGGTGTTGCTTCCCTTAATTTTCCTCTTAAACTTTCAACCGCTTGTTCACCCGACAAATCTTCATTTAAAGAAGTTAATCCATCACGACCTGTTTCTAAGCCGCGAATTGCTTTTTGTAGTGATTCTTGAAAAGTTCGACCGATTGCCATGACTTCACCGACTGATTTCATTTGTGTCGTGAGACGAGGTTCTGCTTGTGGGAATTTTTCAAAAGCAAATCGAGGAATTTTTGTTACGACATAATCTAAAGTAGGTTCAAATGATGCCGGAATTTTGCCGCCGGTAATTTCATTACTGAGTTCATCTAAAGTGTAACCCACTGCTAATTTTGCAGCGACTCGCGCAATTGGAAATCCTGTTGCTTTTGAAGCGAGTGCAGATGATCGTGATACCCGAGGATTCATTTCTATCACCATCAATTCCCCCGTATTGGGATTCACAGCGAATTGAACATTTGAACCACCGGTATCAATACCAATTTCACGTAACACAGCAATCGATGCATTACGCATGACTTGATATT
>JAFEDO010000151.1 GCA_018241565.1 Pseudomonadota bacterium | reverse complement strand
TCAATGTTGCGATGATTACATTTTTTCTGAAAGAAACTCATACTGAAAAAGCAGTGCTTCCTAAAATTCATTGGAATCTTGGATTCAAAAATCTTTTAGAAGCCTTTCAAGATAAACGCGTGCAACGGATCGTTTTCATTTTATTATTTTTTGAATTGTGTTGGGCAATCTACTTTCAATATACCCCACTATTTTTGATTCAAATGTTTCAGTATTCGGCAGAACAAGTCGGATTTTTCATGAGTTATATTGGTTTACTCATTACTATCGGCCTTGTTTTTATTATGCGGATTTTACTGCGCTTTTTAAAAATTTATTGGTTAATTTGGTTTGCGCTCATCATAATCATTTTAGGCATTCTATATATGCTCTCTTTTGAAGGAGAATGGAGTTATATCATTGGTGCAATTCCTGTTTCCCTAGGCATTGGTATTTGCTATACCGCCCTTATCACTCGTCTTTCAAACGCGGTAGAAGAAGATTTTCAAGGCTGGGCTATGGGCGTTGGTATGGCAATCACCGCCTTTGCTTGGTTTTTTGGCGCTATAATCATTGGCTTTACAGCGCCTATCCATGAAAAATTACCTTTATTATTATGTGGCGTTTTCACATGTATGAGTTTAGCTATATCACTATTGAGAAAACCTTAATTATGGAAACGACACAATATGAAGACATTGAACATTGGATTCATCAATTAGAAAACTTGGCAACGGGCACAGCCATCTGCCCTGACTTTTTAAGACCTTTCCATTTAGTTACTTTAGCACTCTTCATTAAAAAACTTGGGTGGACAGAATTATGTTTACCGGAAGAATTATCTGCTTATGCCGGAAGCATGGGCTTATTCGATGTTATTGATATGGCCCCACCCTCTAATATGAAAAAATCTTCTGCAAGAAGTGGTTCCTGCGAACTTCGGCCATTTATTCCAGAAACTCAACAACAAAAAGAATATTATATTGATGATATCGCCAGCAATCTTACCACCATGATGTATCCACATATGCCAAGTTATCATCAAAATATTGAATCTCTCAAAATATGTTTAACAGAAATTATTGGAAATTCTTTCGATCATGCCGAACAAAAAAATGGTTTACCAGGATTAGCGTGTGCACAACGTTGGCCAAAAGGAAATCTAGCGCAGATTGCTGTCGTTGATAGCGGCATTGGTATTCGAAAATCTTTACATTTAAATGAAGATTTACACACATCTTTAAACAGTATGAATAGTTGTGAATTGGCTTCTCAATATGGCATCACGAGTAAACCTAATGCAGGACATTCTGGATATGGATTAGCATTAATTAAAGATTTGATGCAACAAAACTCTGGTACTTATATTTTATTATCAGGCAATGAATTATACTATGCATCTGGCAATGACCAGATGCAATCTTACTTGTTAGATATTTCATGGAAAGGTACGTTACTGATTTTTGAATGGAGGATTGATCAACATTTAGATGTGGGCGCCGTTTATAACAACTGGCCACATCCTGAGGGTTACGATGAAACCGACTTCAACTTTTAAATTAAATCTTCACGAAGCTTTAAAAAAAGCACAAACTCGCCAAGCCATTAATCAAATTGGCAAAACCGCCGTTGCATTATTAGATGAACACAAAACGCTTGAAATTGATTTTGAAAATATCGTACTCACACCTTCGATTGCCGATGGCGTTATCGGAGCACTCGCACAATCACTCGGATTACCCGCATTCAATGAAAGAATTAAAATGAAAAATTTATCAGACAATCAGAAGTTATTATTGAAGCATGTGATTATTCGACGATTGGGATAGATGAGGCCCTTCGGATTCACTCTCAAAGAACTTCACCCCCCACCCTAACCCTCCCCCCGGAGTACCGGGGGGAGGGAATTATATTTTCCCTCTCCCGGTACTCCGGGGGAGGGTTAGGGTGGGGGCATGAGATTAGAAGTTCTTGAAAGTAAAGCCAAAAGTTCTTATAGAATCTTAACTCTATTAAACGTTAGAAAGTTCACAAGTTTTCTCATCAATCAGCCTAATGACGAATGTCTTCGCTTCTGCATCCAGTCCAGCCGCTTTTTGACAAGTGTGCATTCTTGGATTGAACCAAAAGGCACCTTTTAGCTTAGATTCCGCTTCATATAAAGAGATATTTTCTTTCGAATTTGCAACCCCCTGAGGAATCGTCACACTTTTTATATCCGAATACTTCCCAATAAAAGGCAATGTCACACTACCACCGACAAGAGGGTTATTTTGATCAATGATAGTGACAGAAACATTCTTTCCACCCGCGGCAAATGCTTTGGCATGAGATATGGACGGGATAGATGACATAGTTACGAAAAGAGCCACAACGAAACTAAGCGTTTTGTTAGTAAATGATAATTTCATATTTTTCTCCAAAGAATTAAGAGCTTTCCGAATTTACTACACTAAAATCCTTAAAACAACGGAATTATATCTTCCGCCACGTTGTCCCACTTGCGCCATCCAACAATTCCACACCAAGCGCATGTAACTGATCTCGAATACGATCTGACTCAGCCCAATTCTTTTGTCGTCTCGCCTCTGTTCTCTGTGCTATCAATGCTTCGATTTGAGTGACCTCATCTGATTGAATACGTCCTTGCAGGAAAGTATGAGGCTGTTGTTGTAATAAACCTAATACCTGACCTAATGATTTTAATTCTGAACCTAATTGTGCCGCTTGCTCCATATCTGTTTTTTTGAGTCGATTAATTTCTCGGGCTAATTCAAATAAAACCGCTACTGCTTCTGGTGTATTAAAATCATCATTCATTGCTTCAACGAATTGTTCTGTAAATGTTGACTGATGTTTTTCAGGTGTTTCAGGTAAATCAGTGAGTGCTTGATAAAAACGTTCGAGCGCTTGTTTTGCCAATTCTAAATTTTCTTTTGAATAATTTAATTGACTGCGATAATGGCTCGATAATAAAAAATAACGAATCACTTCTGGCTCATATTCTTGTAATACTTCTCGAATCGTAAAGAAATTTCCGAGCGATTTAGACATTTTTTCATCTTTGATTTGTAGAAACCCCACATGCATCCATGTTTTTACAAAAAGTTTTCCGGAAGCTGCTTCTGATTGCGCAATTTCATTTTCATGATGCGGGAATTGCAAATCAAACCCACCCCCATGAATATCAAACGTATCACCCAGTAAATTGCTCGACATGGCTGAACATTCAATATGCCAACCGGGTCGTCCACTACCCCACGGTGAATCCCAAGAAGGCTCACCTAGTTTTGCTAATTTCCACAAAACAAAATCGAGTGGATTACGTTTACTTTCTACCACATCCACTCGAGCGCCAGATTCTTGCCCTGATAAATCTTTATGAGATAAACAACCATAAGATTTAAATTTTTCAACTTCGTAATACACATCTCCATTGTCTGCCACATAAGCAAATCCCTTTTGAATGAGCTTTTCGATCATCGTAATAATTTCGGAAACATATTCTGTCGCTTTCGGTTCATGATCAGGCAACAACACACCCAATTGATTAAAGTCTTCATTCATCGCAACAATCATTCGTTCAGTTAAACTTGTCATTGATTCTTGGAGTTCTGCGGCACGCTTAATAATTTTGTCATCAATGTCTGTAATATTACGAACGTAATTGACTTGATACCCTTGTGAACGTAAAAAGCGAATGATCGCATCAAACGCAACCATCACGCGCGCATGTCCTATATGGCAATGATCGTAAACGGTGATCCCACACACATACATATTTATATGATTGGGTTTGAGCGGTTGAAATAATTCTTTTTTTTGACTGAGGCTGTTGTAGATATGTAATTTCATGTTAAATCTCTGTTTATTTGGATGTTTAATACCCCCACCCTAACCCTCCCCCCGGAGTACCGGGGGGAGGGTTAGGGTGGGGGCAACATTTTCAAACCGCATATAAAGCTGATTCTAAGCGCTGCTTCGCTAAAGCCTGTCCCATGAGAGGCAATACATGTAGAAGCTCAGGGCCAAAAGTTTCACCCGTTAAGGCGACACGTAACGGATGAAATAAAGCAGCACCTGACAATTCTGATTTCACTTTTAAGTGATTCACTAATGCTTTGTAATCCGTTCCACTTTCATTGAGTGCTTCAAGCGCTTTTTCAAAAAAGTTAATCCCTGCTTTCTTTAAAATAGTTTTTCCTTCATGACTGTATTCAATATGCGGTGCAAAAATAGCGACTGCCCATCGCTTTGCTTCTTTGGGAAATAAAATATTAGGACGCGCTACTTCTAAAAAACGTTCCGTGTGTTCGCGGGGCACAAATTCTAAATCAATATCTGCTAACCATCGTTTCATCGCAGCATTATCTAAACTCATCACCGCTTGTTTTTGCCAACGATTCAATTGGTCCACATCAAATCGTGCAGCTGATTTTACTAATGAGTCTGCATTAAAGTATTCAGATAATTTTTCTAACGGTAAAAATTCATCTGATGCATAATGATGTCCTAAACGGGCTAAATAATTATTCACTGCTAAGGGTAAATAACCTTCTTCACGTAATTCTTTAATACTTCGACTGCCATTTCGTTTTGATAAAGGTGAACCATCTGATCCTAAAATTAATGAGATATGTCCATACTGCGGTGGTTGCAAATTTAATGCTTCTACAATGAGTAATTGTCTAGGCGTATTTGTTAAATGATCTTCTCCACGAAGCGCATGCGTCACACCCATCAAGGCATCATCAATCGCATTGCAATAAAGAAAAGATGCCGTACCATCTGCGCGACGAATAATAAAATCACCAATATCATCGCTCATAAACGTTTGTTGACCACGCACTAAATCTTGGAATTGAATCGTCTTTCCATTCGGCACATGAAACCGCAATGTGGGTTTCAAACCTTTTTCTTCTTTTGCGCGAACTTCTGATTCACTCAAATGACGACAAGTGCCTGGGTATCGCGGCGCTTGCCCTGCACTACGCTGGATCTTTCGATTTAAAGCCAATTGATCTTCCGTGCAAAAACAAGGGTATGCTAACTTTAATTTTTGAAGCTTTGCGTAATAATCATCG
>JAFEDO010000150.1 GCA_018241565.1 Pseudomonadota bacterium | reverse complement strand
TCCGTTAATTCAGACATTTCGGCTTCTATTGCAGCAGAAATGGGCACTACGATGGCATGTTCTTTTGCAGCATATTCTTCGACTTGTTTTAAATAGGGATTATGGCCAATGTCATTTTCTGCTACGTTAGCAATGTATAGAGTGGGTTTAGCTGTGAGTAAGAAAAAGGATTTGATAAAAGCTTTTTCTTCATCGTTGAGAGCCAAAGTTCGAACGGCGTGGCCATCGGCTAAATGTTTTTGCACACGCTCTAAAACATCTTTTTCAGCAACACCCGTTTTGTTGCCACTTCTAGCACTTTTACCCACTTTATGGAGTGCTTTTTCTACGGCGTCTAAGTCGGCGAGTGCCAATTCTGTGTGAATGGTTTCAATGTCATTGAGAGGGTCGATTTTTCCAGCAACGTGAATGACGTCTGGGTTTTCAAAACAGCGAACGACTTGCGCGATGGCTTCACATTCTCGAATATGTCCTAAGAATTGATTGCCTAGGCCTTCGCCTTTGGATGCCCCTTTGACTAACCCCGCAATATCAACGAATTGTATCGTCGTAGGGACGATTCTTTCAGGTTTGACGATTTCAGCCAGCTTATTGAGACGTGGGTCAGGTACAGGCACGATACCCACATTGGGGTCGATGGTGCAGAAGGGATAGTTGGCTGCTTCAATCTTGGCTTTGGTTAACGCGTTAAATAGAGTGGATTTGCCGACGTTAGGCAATCCGACAATGGCACATTTAAAACCCATGGTACTGTCCTCAAAAAATAAAATATCCCAACTGGGATTGGGATCGCATTCTCTTATAAATCGCCGAATAATGAAATGATTCTATGCAAAATAATGGTTACAATGCGGCCCATCTAATCTTTATTGAGAGTTTTATGAATTTTAATGATTTTGTGGACCATTACCGTAATCGAGTTCAGGGAGTTTTAGCAGGGTATTTGCCAAAGAAAAGTGATAAGCCTGACGCGTTTGCCGAAGCGATGCGTTATGTGGCTTTGAGCGAGGGGAAGCGTCTCAGAGCTTTGATAGTTTACGCAGCGGGTGAATTATTTGCGATTGATACTCGTATTTTGGATCAAATTGCTGCGGCGATTGAATTGATTCATGCGTATTCGCTGGTTCATGACGATTTACCCGATATGGATAATGACGATTTTCGTCGTGGGAAACCGACTTGTCACAAAGTATTTGGCAATGCGACAGCGATTTTGGTGGGAGATGCTTTGCAGAGTTTAGCCTTTCAAGTGCTTTCTAAATCTGAGAGTGATTTATTAAATTCTAAAAATCAGTTACATATGATTAGACGATTGGCTGAAGCGATTGGGATTGTTGGTATGGCGGAAGGACAATACTTAGATTTGTCTCAAGATTTTCAAACATTATCGATTGAGCAATTGGATCATATTCATCGATTAAAGACCGGAGAGTTATTTAAACTCTGTGTCGAATTAGTTGCTTTAGCAAGTTCGACTTGCACTTTGGAACAAGCGAATCATTTGAAAATATTTGCAGATAGAATAGGGCTCGCATTTCAAATTCAAGATGATATTCAAGATAGCGTTGAGAAAGACAAATTGAATTATTTACAATTTTTATCGCTGCCTGAAGCGAATGTGAGAGTGGAAGAATTATATAGCGAAGCATTGAATAGTTTGTCAGCGTTTGGAACGCCTGCAGAGAAATTACGTGAGTTAGCGAAGATGATGGTGCTAATACCATGTTGAACACAGTTGTTTTAGTCGACGAACATGATAATCCGATTGGTGTTGAAGAGAAGTTAAAAGCCCATCAAGAAGGGTTATGTCATCGCGCATTTTCTATTTTCATTCTTCGAGAAAAAAATGGAAAGTTCGAAACACTGTTGCAGCAACGCGAAAAAAGTAAATACCACAGTGGCGGGTTATGGACTAATACTTGCTGTAGCCATCCAAAACCAGACCACGATTTGTTGCAAGATGCTGAGGATCGTTTATTTGAAGAAATGGGCATTAGAACTGCATTAAAAGAGATTGGTTCGTTTCATTATAAAGCGGATTTAAATAATGGCTTAATTGAGAATGAGTGGGACCATGTTTTGGTAGGTATATGTGATGTTGATGCGCCACGTTTTAATCCAGAAGAAGTGCAAGATTATCGTTGGGTGGATTTTGAGAGTTTGGAAAACGACTTAAAGACACATCCCGAAAAATATACAGCGTGGTTGTATGAAGCATTGCAAATCGTGTTGCATTGGATTCCGTATTATTAGCCTATGAGAGTCTTGGTGCATGAGTTTTTATAGTGTCTTCTATGGTTGTTCCTACCACTTCTCTAAGTTTTTCAGCTTTGCCTTCTGGTGTTCCCAAAAACGGAGTGCCATATATTAAAGAGGTAGAAGCTTTAAAAAATAGGAACGTGATCACAACGGGTAAGAAGATAACAGTTGTTATAACTGCTGCGATTGCAATACCGACTTTGGCTAAAGATTGCTGATAACTACTATCTGATATTTTTGAGGCAGTAGAATCTTTACCAATAATGTCACTCATATTTGCCATAGCAGGTCCAAATGTATCTAATCTAACCGCGTACTCGTCAGAATCTGTCTTCATGATGCTTCTTCCAGCGTCGTCCAATTGACGTTCTAATTGACCTTGCGTGTACAAAGCTGCTAACTGATCATCTGGAGTGCTTAATTTAATTGTTTGCTCTGAGAGTTCTCGAACGCTTTGTACGAGATGATGCAATGGATAATCAGCATCAGTATTGGTATATGGAGTAATTTCTTTAGGATTAGGGATATATCGACCTAAGTCTGAGATTAATTGTGCTTCAGAAGAATTATCATCATGTGGGAATAACTCACAAATCAATTGAATTTTTAAATAATCAGCGGGATAAAGTGTTCCAAAAAATTCTCGAATGATGGTTGGGTTAGTATTAGGAACGTCTGAAAATTTCTTTCTATAATCTTCAGCTTTTTCTAAGTAGGCAGTAACAAATTCTTGAGCTTTCGTTTGGGAGTCTACTTTTTGCAATTGTATGAGTAGAGAATCTTTTTGTTCAGTATTCTTAAATAGCTCAAGATTGGATTTGGCAATTTCATTAAAGATTGAGTGCACTGTTTTGGCTTCTGCAGCTGGATTGCCTCTGGCTAATTTCTTTGTGACTGATTCTGAAATAAAGATGTTTTTAAGCACATTATATTCATTTTTCCAGAACTCTTTTTGTTCTGATAATGCGGTCAATTTTTCATAATCAGGGGCATTTAAAACACTAGAAATACTCGTGGCGTTAAGAACACTCCCATTCCACTTTTGTAACCAAACATTATTTGGGTTTGCTTGTATAAAACTTTCTAAATCCCTAAAAAATTGTGGAATATCTTTTTTTGAAGACATCGCTCTGAGTGATTTTAAAAGGTCATCAGCAGTAATTTCCATTGAATGGACTTCTAGTTTAAAAACTTCTTTTTGCAATCGATTATTCGATACTTCAACAGGGACTCTTAGTAAATTTATTTGTTTTGAAAACTGTTGTAACACGGAGTTCCAAGCTGGATTATTTCGCAATAATCTTGCTTGGGTAGAAAGATTTAATATTTCAATGAGATCTAACGCACGTTCCTGTTGGTGGTCATGGGTCGTTGATTGCAGAAGTCCTGCAATACACTCTCTTAAAAGTGCTTGCAACTCGCTATTGACTAATGGTTGGTCGTGGATTGTTATTTCATCAAGAGAGTGCGTTATTTTAAGCAAAGCATTGACCCTAGATAATGTGTTTATTTCAAAATTAAGGTCTGAAATAGAGTTATTTAATTCAGAGTGTTCCTGAAGAGCTTTACTGAGATCTCTGAAATCACCAAATTCGGTGGTTATTGTGGGGGTTCCTAAATTAGGAAATAAATCACTGTAATTTACTGTCGTTGAGAATTTTTTATCTTTTTTTAAGTCACCAGATTTTCCAGCCGTTTTAGGCTTTTTATCTTCTGTCATTTCATTCATTATCTTTTCATATGTACTACTTTGGTTAACATTCAATGCAATCAATATGTTTTGGATATTTGAGATCTCCTGGTCTGAAAATCCGGGCCCTAGTAGTTTGTGTAAAAGTTGAAGGATTTCACCAGCCTGGATTTTTTCAATAGCATCTGTCGTTTTTTGGAGAGGGTTGTAATGATACTGTCCTTCATTAAGATTCAAAATAAAAATCCCTTCTTGTGCTATAAATTTCCCAAAGATTTTTGCTTCGTCTTTAGATAAGTTTGGAAGTGGATTAAAAAGAAATATTGTATTTAATGCTTCTATGGTTTTTTCATCTAAAAAAGGAGTTTTAAAGTGAAAATTTCTCAGATATGTTGCAGTCGTGGCTAATTTTCTAGAATCTTCGATTTTACTTACTTTATTCAAATCATTTGATATTTTTTCTAGTGCTTCTGCGATATTAGAAAAAACAGCGTTCACTTTGACTTTGATAGGTTGTGTTTCGATTTTCTGTTTTAAATCCCCAGTAGTTTCATTGTAAGTTTCTTCTATCCTATTTATATTGGTTTGTATTATAGATTTTATTTCCGCATTGGACGCATGCATTTTTTGTTTGAAGCTTTCTACTCTAGATTCTAACTCTTTTGCTTTTTCAATTTGCGCTAGCTCAAATAAACGTACTTCAATGGTGTTTTTTACAGTTAAGAGCTTGATTGCTTCGCTATTCATGGTTTCGCCAAAGGTTTTCAAAATAAGATCTAGTTGAGAAATATCTTGTTCTGTAACAAGTGAGTCTTTGAATGCATTTAGCACATTACTCTTGATTGCGTTGGGCGATGAGATGGAATTATTATTTCCTAAAATCTCATTATAAAAAGACGTAAAAGTATCATCTAAAAAACTTTTTACTGCTTCAGTATTTTTAGTATCTAGCGCTCGTAACGCTTCAAGGAGCTTTTTTGTGGTCCGAGACATAACTGCTATCTCCTAACTAAGTAAATCTATCATTTCTATTATGAAAGATAGACCATAAAGCTTAAGAAAGTATTAAGTGATTGCAAAAAGGTATTTTGGGGGTGTTGTATCTGTAGGTTGTCAGTCAATTCTGAGGGTGTTTAGGCTTCGGCTTGCTTCTTCATTAGGGGAAAGGTAAGGGTATTTTTAGGGTTTTAACCCCCTCTGTACTGTATCACTCATTGTGTGTGCATCGCTTGCTTCCTGAGAAGACAAGATATTAAGCCAGCACAGTTCTCTTCTGACGAGCATATTGACGGCTATGAATAAGACAAGGGGAGGACAGAGAATACATGCGATTACGGTGGCAACTTTTTCCTTAGCAGGAACTTTCTTATCTAAAATGCGTGCTTCGGAAGAGTAGGTTGCTATGTCGTACATTTTCTTTAAATGGGTTTTACTCTGACCAGTGATGGTATAGGTTGTTTGATCGTTTTCAGGTTTACTTGCAAGTAACTTTGTACATTGATCCAGCTCAGATTCTAGTTTACTTGCCATGCTCCAAGTTGCTAATGCAATGGTTGAGTCCTTAGATTTTTGGGCGTCATTTTCTAACTGAGTTAATGCTTCTCTGATGAGAAACAAAGGATGAGTCGCATCCATTTTAATCGAATCTGAAGGTTTGATCGCTGAGCAATAAGTATGTAAAAGAGCCAAGAATTGTGGTTCGATTGTTCCCTTGGTATCGTATTTGGGACTCAACTCTATTATTAATTTGATTTTTTGAGCATTCATATAGTTAATTTCAGGGGCAAATAGCTCGTTAATCCAAGTGTTTCCATCAGTATTGATTGCATTTTTCTGCGTTGTTTGTAGTGTAGATGAGGTACTTGTAACTTCGTTTTCTGTATTTTTAAGCAAGGCTTCTTTAGCAGCAATAGCTTTTTCAGTAGCCTCTATCTTGGTCTTGAGATCTTTAATTCCTTTTGTAATACTCTTAAATGATGGGTCATCTTTTGATTCTTCAGTAAAGGTTTGTTCGAGATACTCACTGTTTCTATTGTGCTTACTTTGATTTTCTGTAAGAGTAGCATTCAGATCTGAGATTTCTTTGTTAAGGTTTTCTATACTTGCTCGTTTTTGTCCTATTTCTTGCGCATATGTAACAATTGATGGAGCATTATCTAGTTTGTCACGCATTTTATCTAAAAAAGATTGAATGAATTGTTTACCTTGTTTTTCTGAAATAACTTTTTGTAATTGTTCTTGTAAATGTTCGTCGCTATTTAACGCAGTCAAGTTTTCCAAAGGGTCATTGTGACAGGTAGATATTGTTTTAAGAACATTGAGTAATTTTCCATATTGTTCTTTCTCCCGCGCCTCATCAAGAGGAGGGTTCGGAGTGAAGCTTGGATCACGAGGGAGCATTCCTCCGTCCGGGGTGGTTTCGTATGCATTACTATATACCCTTAAGCCCACAGAAATAGCTTTTTTTAGTGTGTTTATTCTTTTCTCTAATATAGGAACCAGCGTTGATGCGATTTTCCGGTGATCTTCAGTAATAGTAGGATTTAAAAACTTAATGCCACCATCAGATTCGAAATGACCAAAATCGTGTTCTTTGATGAAGTTTTCTAAGTCATCAGCAGACAGGTTTTGGATGTCGCCTAGTAAATTTGCAACTACCTGCCATTCGATCGCAACAGTCATAAGTTATTATCCACAAAAACGATTGAAAAAAGTAATGTCATAATTCCTAAATGCTTATAACATAGTTATTAAGTCAGTTGCTACTATAAACAAAGAACCTTAACAGAACCTTAAGTGCTGGATTAAAATTGGCGGTAAATATTTTTTAAGTATAATTTTATCAATTCAGTATTTGGATTTGGCAGGACTGAGTAGGTTCATGCATAATTCGCCCCCACCCTAACTCTTCCCCTTCGTCCGGGTGAGGGAAAATATAATTCTCCTCTTTCGAAGTACCGGAGAAGGGGATATTAAGAAGGATCCCAATATTGCATTATTCTATCGTGCCAGGCGGTGTTCTTAAGGGAACTATCCAAGTCCCAGGAGATAAATCCATTTCACATCGGGCTATTATGCTGGGGGCTTTGGCAGAGGGTTCGACTTTGATTCGAGGTTTTTTGCCAGCTGAAGATTGCTTGGGGACTCTCAAAGCCTTTCAGGAAATGGGGGTTTCTATCTCTATTGATGTCTCAGATCCAACTCAAGTTCATGTTCAAGGGGTGGGTTTAAGGGGGTTAAAAGCGCCCCTGGCCTCATTAGACCTCGGCAATTCGGGCACTTCTATTCGCTTAATGGCCGGGTTACTGGCGGGGCAAAGCTTTTCAGTCACCCTAACCGGAGATGAATCCTTACAAAAGCGTCCTATGCGCCGGGTGATCGACCCACTAAAACTCATGGGGGCACATATCGAGGATACTGATGGCAAACCCCCTGTAACAGTTCACGGTGAGGCGCAATTAAAAGGGATAACCTATGCGTTACCCATCCCTAGCGCCCAAGTGAAATCAGCCATTTTGCTAGCCGGATTATTGGCAGAAGGCAAAACAACGGTGATAGAATCCGCCCCCACTCGAGACCACACGGAACGTTTGCTAACGGCTTTTGGATATCCCATCTCTTCTCACGATAAAAGCGTATCGCTAGAAGGGGGGCATGCATTTCGAGGCATGGAAATTCAAATTCCTGCGGATATTTCTTCAGCGGCGTTTTTTATGGTGGGTGCTGCAATAGCGCCTGATTCTAATATTTTATTAACTGGCGTCGGCATTAATGGGACTCGATTGGGTGTGATTCATATTTTACGAGCGATGGGTGCTGATATTGAAATTAAAAATCAGCGTCAATATGGTGCTGAACCAGTTGCTGATATCGCGGTGCGCTATTCCCCACTAAAGGGCATTGAAATTCCTTTAGAATGGGTACCACTGGCAATCGATGAATTTCCCATTTTATTTATTGCGGCCGCTTGTGCGAAAGGAAAAACCCTATTACGAGGTGCCGCTGAGTTACGAGTTAAAGAAACCGATAGAATTGCGACGATGGTGCAGGGATTAGAGCGATTAGGCATTACTGCATCAGCATTACCAGATGGTGCAATCATCGAGGGTGGTGAATTTTTCGGGGGAGAAATTGATAGCCATGGAGATCATCGAGTGGCGATGGCATTTAGTATGGCGGCATTACGTGCATCAGGAAGTATCAAAATTCATCATTGTGAACCTGTAGCAACCTCATTTCCTAATTTTGTTGCGGTGGCTAGTCAGGCTGGATTAAATATAAAAGAGGAAAAATAGCGTGAAAGTGAAATGTCCTGTGATTACGATTGATGGTCCCAGCGGTACTGGGAAAGGTACCGTTACTCAATTACTTGCTAAGGAATTAGGGTGGAATTTGCTAGATAGTGGAGCCTTATATCGTGTTCTGGCATTGGCTGCTAAACAGCACGCATTAGATTTATCGAATGAGCAAGCATTGGCGATTTTGGCGGCACATTTAGACGTACAATTCAAAGCGACGCATACGGGAGAATTTCCTCGGGTTATCTTGGAGGGAACCGATGTATCAGCAACCATTCGTTCGGAAGATTGCGGAAATAATGCTTCTCAAGTAGCGGCTTTTCCAGCGGTAAGACAAGCATTATTACAACGTCAGCGGGCTTTCGTTCACTCCCCAGGTTTAGTTTGTGATGGCCGGGACATGGGAACGGTTGTATTTCCAGAGGCAGAATTGAAAATTTATCTCGATGCAAGCACCGAAGTGAGGGCCGAGCGACGCTATAATCAGTTGAAAGCAAAGGGTATAAATGTTAATCTTGCCAGGATTTTGTCTGAGCTCAACGAACGTGATCATCGCGATAAAACTCGAGCGGTTGCACCACTTAAGCCTGCAAATGATGCGATAGTGATTGATACATCATCATTAACTGTCGAACAAGTATTGGCTCAAATTCTTGAAAGAGTACGTCCTAAGTTTCTTGAAACGAAGGTCGATCATTTGAGTTAGTATTTCAGGAGATCACTTTCACCTTTGAAGGTTGATCGTTGTTTAATTAACTTTTGCTTTGGATCTTCCTAAAGCAATCCTATTATCGAGCATCAAAACCTATGAAAGAAAATTTTGCAAAACTATTTGAAGAAAGTATATCAAACACTCAATTACGTCCTGGCGCAGTGGTTACTGCAAGCGTCGTTTCACTGAACGATGATTATGTCACTATCAACGCCGGCTTAAAATCTGAAGGATTAATTCGAACAGAAGAATTCCGTACTCCGGAAGGCGCTGTCGATGTTAAACCAGGTGATGAAGTGGAAGTCGTTGTTGAAACTTTAGAGGACGGGTTTGGATATACTGTTTTCTCAAGAGAAAAAGCAAAACGTTTTGAAGCTTGGAGACAATTAGAAAAAGCTTATAAAGCCGGTGAAACAGTTATCGGTGTTATCATCGATAAAGTGAAAGGTGGTTTCACTGTTGAAGTAAATAAAGTTCGTGCGTTTTTACCAGGTTCATTAGTGGATGTGCGTCCTATTCGCGACACGTCTTATTTAGAAGGTAAACCTCTCGAATTTAAAGTGATTAAAATGGATGTGAAGCGTAACAATATCGTCGTTTCACGTCGTGCTGTTGTTCAAGCTGAAAATACTGTTGAACGTCAATCATTCTTAGAAACTTTACAAGAAGGTCAAGAAGTGAAAGGCGTTGTGAAGAATTTAACAGACTACGGTGCTTTCATTGATTTAGGTGGTATCGATGGATTGTTGCATATCACGGACATTTCTTGGAAACGTGTTAAACATCCTAATGAAGTATTAAACGTAGGCGATGAAATTGGCGTTGTGGTTTTAAAATATGATCGCGAACGCAATCGTGTTTCTTTAGGTATGAAACAATTAGGTGATGATCCTTGGAGAGATATTGCAAAACGCTATCCAGTAAGCACTCGCTTAAAAGGTAAAGTGACGAACATTACCGACTACGGATGTTTTGCTGAAATTGAAGATGGCATCGAAGGTTTAGTACATATGTCTGAAATGGATTGGACGAATAAAAATATTCATCCAAGTAAAGTTGTTTCATTGGGCGACATGGTTGATGTCGTTGTATTGGAAATTGATGAAGAAAGACGTCGTATTTCTCTGGGTATGAAACAATGCGTGGGTAATCCATGGGAATCATTTGCAGCGACTCATCAAAAAGGTGAAAAAATTGTCGGCGCTATTAAATCCATTACCGATTTTGGTATCTTCATTGGCTTAGATGGCAGCATCGATGGATTGGTTCATTTGTCTGATATTTCTTGGGATATTCCTGGTGAAGAAGCCGTTGTTGCTTATAAGAAAGGCCAAGAAGTAGAAGCTGTGATCTTAGCGATAGACGCAGAACGTGAACGTATTTCATTAGGCATCAAACAATTAACACAAGATCCATTCAATAATTATCTTGATCTCAATCCTAAAGGCACTGCTGTGAAAGGCAAAGTGACTGAAGTGAGTGCTAAACAAGTAACTATTGAATTAGCATCAGAAGTGCAAGGTACTTTGAAAGCCGCTGACGCATCAGAAGAAAAAGTGAGTGATCTTTCTGAGATATTCAAGGTTGGAGATGAAGTAGAATCAAAAATCGTTAATGTGGATAAAAAGAGTCGTCAAATTCAATTATCCATTAAAGCATTACATATGCCTGACGAGCCTGCTCCTGCTAAGACTAAAGCTAAAAAATCTAAAGCGAGTGCTGGTACTAACACCACAAGCTTAGGCGATATCCTCAAGGAAACGATGGATAAGATTGATAGTCAGGGAGAGTAGTAGTTCAAGTTATCAGCTTGGGTGATAGTTGTCATCCTGAGCGAAGCCGAAGGATCTCAATGTTAACGCTGAGATCCTTCGCTGACGCTCAGGATGACACTACCTAAGCTACAACTTTAGTTAAGAGAGGGATCCTTAACCTATGCGAATCTTCAGTTATCTCATATTGCTGTTGTTGCTATTGATAGGTGTTACCTTCGCTTGTTTGAATGCAACCCCTGTTCCTATCCATTATTATCTGGGTGATGCAACTTTACCGTTATCTCTATTGTTAGTGTTAGTGCTTGGTATAGGGATTTTTTTGGGTTTATTGGCTGGATTTTCAATGTTTCTCAAACAAAAGAAAATAACTAAGCAGTTAAAGAACCGGATTAAAATTGTCGAGCAAGAAGTTGAAAACCTACGAGCAATTCCACTAAAAGACACACATTAATGACAGGGGCATTAATTATTTCATGATGGACTCCATGCTAACTCTATGGCCATTACTTCTCCCCGTTGCTGCCTGGTCGGGTTGGTATTTTGCGCGCTCTAAAAAAACAAATTCTCCTCATTCATCTTCATCACAATTATCGCGAGATTACTTCGTCGGCTTAAATTATTTATTGAATGAACAAGAAGATAAAGCCGTTGATGTATTCATTAAATTATTGGAAGTTGATGGAGATACGGTTGAAACACATCTTGCGTTAGGCAGTTTATTTCGACGACGAGGTGAAGTGCATCGTGCCATTCGGATTCATCAAAATTTAATTGCACGTCCTCAATTAAGTTCTATGCAACGAGTGACTGCATTAGTGGAATTAGGTCGAGATTATTTAAGTGCGGGTGTGTACGATCGCGCGGAAAGAATTTTTCGTGAAGTCATTAGTATGCAAACGGAACAGACTCAAATCGCATTGCGTTATTTATTGGATATTTATCAACGGGAAAAATCTTGGGAAGAAGCGATTGAAGTGTCTCAAAAATTAGCATCAACTACCGGTGAAACGATGCATAAAGTCATTGCACATCATCATTGTGAATTAGCCGAAGAAGTATTTGAAAAAGATCAAGATGAGATTGCTAAGAAACATTTGAAGCGTGCATTGAGTATTGATCCTCATTCTGTGAGAGCCAGTTTATTAAAAGCACGTTGGGAAGTTCGCAAGAAAGATTACAAAACAGCGATAAAAACATATCAAGCAGTGAAAGCTCAAGATCCTGATTTTATTTCTGAAACTATAAAGCCTTTAGCAGAATGTTATCGATTCTTGAATGCTGAAAATAATTATATTCAATATCTAGAAGAAACTTTGGATAAATATCCGAGAATTTCAATTGCCATGGTGATGGCAGAGTTTTTAATGCGAACTCAAGGGATGGATGCTGCTAATGATTTTATTGCTGATCATTTACAGAAAAGTCCTTCTTTACGAGGATTGAATGAATTAGTCACCGGGCATTTATTAACAGCAGAAGGGCATACCAAATCTAAGTTTTTAGTTCTTCAAGAAGTCACTAAAAAACTCTTAAAAAATAAACCCAATTATCGTTGTGGTAGTTGTGGTTTCTCAGGAAAGAAACTCCACTGGCAATGTCCTGGTTGCAAACAATGGAGTACTACAAAACCTATTTATGGGTTGGAAGGCGAGTAGCAGTTGCTTTGAACGCGAATCATGTCATCCTGAGCGAAGCCGAAGGATCTCAAGGTTAACGCTGAGATCCTTCGCTGACGCTCAGAATGACAGAAATGGTGCTCAGGATGATAAAACGAGTTTTACTGATAAAACAACTCGATACACTTCTTCAATCGTTCTACGATTTGATCAACCTGCTCCCCAGTAATATTCAATGGTGGTAATAAACGAATGACTTTATCTGCAGTGACATTGAAAAGTATTTTTTGATCTAAGCCAATTTTCATTAAATCTCGACAAGGTTTATCTAATTCGATACCAATCATAAGCCCTTGACCACGAATATCTTGTACATGCGTGTTATTAGATAGCGCTTCTTTTAAATTTTTTATCAAACGTTGTCCCATGTCAGCGGCATTTTTGCAGAGATTATTTTTTTCAATGATATCGATAACTGTTAATCCTACTCGTGACGCTAATGGACTTCCTCCGAATGTAGAACCATGATTACCCGGTTGGAAAAGATTGCATGCTTTTCCACGCATCAAACAAACACCAATCGGATATCCATTTCCCAATCCTTTTGCTGTGGTTACGATATCAGGCAAAATGCCATGCTGTTGGTAATTAAAATAAGATCCTGTGCGACCATTGCCTGTTTGTACTTCATCTAAAATCATGAGCCAGTTATTTTGATCGCATAATTCTCGAATCTTTTTAAGATAATCACTGGGAGGTAAATGTATTCCGCCTTCACCTTGAATAGGTTCTAACATCACAGCAACAATTTCATTATTGTGATGCGCCATATTTTTAATAGATTCACTATCATTGAATGGTGCGCGAATAAAACCACTGACTAATGGTTCATAACCTGCTTGTCCTTTACGATTGGCAGTCGCGGTTAACGTAGCGAGTGTGCGACCGTGAAAAGCGCCTTCCAATACGACAATATGTGGGTGATTAATTTCGCGCTGATGTCCATAAGCCCTCGCTAACTTAATCGCTGCTTCATTAGCTTCAGCACCACTATTAGAAAAAAAGGCTTGTTCCATGCCTGAAAGAGCAGTCAGTTTTGCCGCAAGCTCAGTTTGTAATTCAATTTGATAAACATTTGAAGTATGGATGAGCTTGCTCGCTTGATCGCAAATAGCCTTAGTAATTTCTGGATGAGCATGTCCCAAACCGCAAACAGCGATACCAGTTAATGCGTCTAAGTAAGGTTCTTTGTTTTTTCCATCCCAAAGCCAAATACCTTCTCCACGTTCAAAACTAACTGGTAATGGGCTATAAGCGCTGATAAGTGACATATTTTTATACCCCTTTAAGACTCAAAATTCTTTGAAACAAAATCCCAATTCACAATTTTCCAAAATGTATCTACATATTTGGCCCGGGCATTTCGGTAATCAATATAGTAAGCATGTTCCCAAACATCACAGGTTAATAAGGGTTTGTTATCTTCCGTCATTGGGTTTCCAGCATTACTCGTGCTGCAAATTTTTAATTGCCCAGTTTTATCTTTGACCAGCCATCCCCAACCGGAACCAAAGGTATTAATAGAGGTTTGGCTAAATTGTTGTTTGAAATCAGCAAAAGAACCGAAAGTTTTTTCTATAGCTGCCGCTAGTGCACCAGTGGGTTCACCACCGCCGTTAGGACTTAGACAATTCCAATAGAAGGTATGATTCCAAATTTGGGCCGCGTTATTAAAAATACCACCAGAAGATTTTTTAATGAGTTCTTCCAAAGACAAACCATTCATTTCATGGTTTTCCAATAGTCTATTTAAGTTATCGACGTAAGTTTGATGATGCTTACCATAGTGGTACTCTAAAGTTTCTTTAGAAATCGTAGGTTCCAGGGCATTTAATTCATAGGGTAGTTTGGGTAGGGTATAGGACATTTATCTTCTCCTTTGAGTGTAAGCGGTCTGAAAAAAGAATGCGGCAGTTTAAAATGGCAATCTGGCCAAGGCAAGATATAATAGCCCCCTTTTTTACATAAAGGGGTGTTTTGTGGATACATTAGCGACGATTAAAAAACAGATAGCTGAAAACTCAGTTATCTTATATATGAAGGGTTCGCCTGCTCAGCCGAAATGTGGATTTTCAGCAAATGCCGTGAAGATCTTGCAAGCATGTGGTGTTCAATTTGAATATGTCGATGTATTAGAGAATCCTGATATTCGTACGACGTTACCATCGTATGCCAATTGGCCAACTTTTCCGCAGTTATATATTCACGGTGAATTGATCGGAGGATCCGACATCATGAGTGAAATGTATGAGAGTGGTGAATTACAAGAATTATTAAAATAATCAATATTTTTTAACCTAGGAGAATAAAATATGTCAGTGTTAGTGACCAAACAAGCCCCAGATTTTACAGCATCAGCAGTACTAGCGAATGGTGAGATTACTGCACAATTCCAATTATCAAAAACCATTAAAGATAAATATGCCGTTGTTTTCTTTTATCCTTTAGATTTTACATTTGTATGTCCATCGGAATTAATTGCGCTAGATAAACGTATGTCTGAATTTAAAAAACGTGGCGTGGAAGTGATCGCGGTTTCTATTGATTCACAATTTACACATAATGCATGGCGTAATACTCCTGTGAAACAAGGCGGTATTGGTCCAGTAAATTACACAATGGTTGCAGACGTTAATCACTCTATTTGTCAATCATATGGGGTAGAACATCCAGTCGCTGGTGTTGCATTACGTGGTACATTTTTAATCGATAAAAAAGGTACTGTTCGTTCACAAATCGTGAATGATTTACCGATTGGTAGAAACATAGATGAGTTATTACGTTTAATAGATGCAGTGGAATATAACGATCAACATGGTGAAGTTTGTCCTGCAAATTGGAAAAAAGGTGACGTTGCTATGAAAGCATCTGCTGATGGTGTTGCATCGTATTTATCTAAACATGCGGATGATTTATAAGAGGACGTATAATCGTTTTTTTAATTTTTAAAGCTTTTTTAGCGGTTAAAATTTCGAAAATTAAAATGCATTGATTATATAAATTTTTCTGATAATATCGCGCCCGATGTGGTCATACGGTTTCGGGATTTTGAAAAACTTTAAAAAAAAAGTTGCAGAATTCTAGAAGCGTATTAAAATTGGGACCGTTTCACATTTCAGTTAAGCAGTTCTGAAATAAGTTAAAGTGTATTAAGTTATGTTTTTTATAGCTTAATCATCATTAAAGATGTTTCGATGTCTTTAATAAAAAAAGAATTACCTGGGCTGCTTTCTTTATGAAAATAGCTTCGGTATATAAGCGGGAACGCAAGAGATGTTTGTAGTTCTTGCAGCACTTGCTCAAAGGGTTGCCTTTGGGCAATCCTTTCAGGGCAGGGGTTTGCATATATTATAAAATGCAGTTCCTGGTTAAACCTGTAAGGGTAATTAATCCGGGAAACTGGCGAAAGCAAAAGGCTCTTAATATTAAGTACCAGAATGTTTTCGCGGTATCAGTTTCCTTATAACAATAACGATTAGGGAGATTAAAGGGGATGAATATTAAACCGATCGTTGCTTCCTTAGCATTGTTGGTTAGCGGAACTGCTTTTGCAGGATTTCACGGTCTTGAAGAAGCTCCTAGCTGCGGTGTTAAATTAGCAAAAGTTCAATCAGTAATTGATCGTAATAATGCGCCTTACTATGCAGAATGTGACTGGTTCAACCGAATCACTCTGTCTGGTTTAGTACAGGTTAATGCTGGCTACTTCAGCCGTGTTAATGGTACCAGTGGAGTACGTTTCCCAGTTGGTGGTAACTTAGGAAGCAGTGATATTTGGTTGTCACGAGCTAACTTATACTTGGACGCTGATGTAAACAGTTGGACAACTGCTCACATCGCTGTCGGCAGTGGTGGTGCTAACTTCACTACTACAGGATTCAGAGCTA
>JAFEDO010000014.1 GCA_018241565.1 Pseudomonadota bacterium | reverse complement strand
CTGTCTGCTAGAACGGCTAAGGTTTTGGCAATGGCTTATTTAGTTTATCGAAAAGTAGTCCACCGTGCTGTGTTACAGGATGAAATTCCGCTGGTCCCCATGCACAAAATGAGTTATTTTCGGCGGCATGTTTCTACGGTTTGGGAAAAATTATTAGGTTCAGAGGTGAAAATATGAATTTTGCGGATCGTGATGGTTTTATTTGGATGGATGGTGCATTTACTCCTTGGCGTGATGCGAAAATCCATGTGCTGACTCACACACTACACTACGGTATGGGTGCTTACGAAGGGATCCGAGCTTATGAAACGAATCAAGGTACATCTATATTCCGATTGCACGATCACATCGCACGATTATTTAGTTCAGCTAAGATTTTTAATATGCCAATGCCTTATGAACCAGCTATATTAGCTGCTGCATGTGTTGAAATATTGCAAAAAAATAATTTATCAGCAGCTTACATTCGACCAGTGATTTTTTATGGTTCTGAAGGTATGGGATTGCGCGCTACAAATCTTAAAACGCATGTTGCGATAGCGGCTTGGTCATGGGGTGAATATCTAGGAGATGGTAGTTTAGAAAACGGTATTCGAATTAAAACATCTTCTTATGTACGTAATTACATTAATAGTTTGCCTGTAAAAGCAAAAGGCAATGGGCACTATGTCAATTCTATGTTAGCGCTACAAGAAGCATTGGCTTGTGGATATGACGAAGCTTTGATGTTAGATCATCAAGGTTTTGTAGCAGAAGGTAGTGGTGAAAACTTTTTTATGATTAAGAAAGGTATCATTTATACGCCACCATTGGCTTGTATTCTTGATGGGATCACTCGAGATACCGTATGTCAATTAGTCGCTGACATGGGGTTGTCATTGGTGGAGAAAAATATCACGAGAGATGAAGTGTATTTAGCAGATGAAGCATTTTTCACTGGAACTGCTGCAGAAGTTACTCCAATTCGTGAATTAGATGGAAGGGTGATAGGCTCAGGGAAACGTGGCGAAATTACTACAAAAATTCAAGCACTTTTCTTTGATCAAGTTTATGCACGAAGAAAAGAACATCCAGAGTGGTTGACGTTTGTTAAGTGACAAGCACATGCTCATAATGTAGACGCTTGAGATCCTTCGCTATGCTCAGGATGATAGGTACATGCTCATAATGCAAGCACTTGTCATCCTGAGCGTAGCGAAGGATCTCATTAAAGTAGATAAAAAGAGGAAAAAGAGTGAGTTCATCAGTCGCAAACAATCCTAGTATTTTTAATTTCAAATTGCTCCAATCTCGCTTAGATTTTTTAAGTAAGATTTTTTTAATCTGTACGGCAGCGATGATTCCAGTTTCTGTTGGCGCTACTAATGTTTTTATATTAATGACAGTCGTGTTGTCACTCTGTGCGGAACAATCATGGATAAAACTACGAAAGAGTTGGGATAATCCTGTCGTTAAAGCAAGTTTATTGCTTTTTCTAGTTTGTGCAATCAGTGTGATATACACAGAAAATTCATGGTCAACTGCATTTCATGGATTACACAAATATGCGAAATTATTATATATACCCCTGCTATTTCCGTTATTTTCAGAAGAAAAATGGAGAACTCGAGCTTTAAATGCTTTTATCATCGTTATGTTGATAACTTTAACTTTGTCGTATATGAAATATCTTGGGTGGATCTCGATAGGAAAAACTCCCGCACCCGATACCATTTTTAAAAATCATATTGAAACAAGTTTCTTTTTAGCATTTTTTGGTTTTTTATTTATACATAAAATATTTGAAGTGCAAGAACGAAAATGGTTGTATATATCAGGATTTTTATTATTAGCCTTCAATCTTTTCTTTATCAATGAAGGGAGAACAGGGTATTTAATTTTCATTACATTAATGGGTCTTTTTGCTTGGCAAAGATTTCGTTGGAAAGGAATTTTAACTAGCCTAGTTATTTTACCCTTACTTCTCTTCTCTATTTATTCTTTTTCAGGAATTTTTAAATCACAAATAAATATTATCAATAGTAATTTAGAGAAATATGAACAACGGGAACTCGAAGGAAACTCTGTTGGTTTAAGAATGGAGTTTGCAAAAAATAGTTTTCAGCTTATCAAACAGCATCCATTGTTAGGATATGGTGTTGGTGCTTTTCATGATGAGTATACAAAAAATTATGGAAATCCTCCCGGATTTTTAAAAGGATTAGGTGACCCACATAATGAATATTTAATGGTGATAACACAGACAGGCGTGCTAGGTTTTGTGTTATTGCTTCTACTTTTTTATACAGAATGGGAAACAAGTTTTTATTTAAATTCACTCGATAAATATTTTTCACAAGGATTTTTAATTGCGATGATGGTTGGATGCTTGTGTGATAGCTTCTTGTATTTAACAGCAACAGGACATTTTTTCGTTTATTTTTCAGCATTATTTTTTGCGGCATCACCGCGTCATGCTTTGTTTCCATTTTTAAATAATTTTTCGAGATCACACGATACTGTGGGATCCAGAAGTTTTGGAGAAATCAATGATAGAAAGTAAAATAGAAGCCAGTACTCATAAAAAATATATTGTGACTCAAAAAGATTTACCGCTCTGTTGTCCTATGCACGATATGCGCCTCTGGGATTCCCATCCTCGAGTCTATTTACCCATCGAAAAGACTGGCAATGAGGTTTGCCCTTACTGTGGTTCTGAGTATATTTTGAAAGAATCTTGAAATGATTTTTTTAAAATATGTTTGCATCGATGAGATGCGGTGCTTAATTCTTTAAAACGCCTTCTTCTCCATATTTAGATAATAAGGATGCTTGGTGATATCAGTTATTGTTAACCGCTTTTTAGGTGACCTTTCAAAAAAATTCTTATTGCTTCATCGATAAGCACGTTTTGGTTTTTTTGCTGTTTTTCCTTGGTAAATCCAAGCATCATAGGCCAAAAGTGATATTCTTTTAATAGACCTAAAAAATACGAAGCTGAACGTTCAGCATTTTTGATATAAATCTCGCCTGTTTTATCTTTTGCTTTTAAAAATTCAATTAATTGTTTGGTAAATGGCGGCTTGTCGTCAACAAGTAATTTCGTGGTTAAACTAGGGAATAAATTAGACTCACTGATCAATATTCGAAATAAATCGATGGTGTCTTTCTTATATAAAAAATTTAAAAAGGTGCTAGCAAAAGATTTCAAGTTTTCAGAGATTGATTTTTCTTTGATAAATAGTTCATCATTTACCGCAAAAACCTGCTCCCAATGCTTACTCAATACCGCTTGGAATAATGCTTCTTTATTACCATAATGTTGATAAATTGTTCTTTTAGATACACATGCTTCGCGCGCTATCTCATCCATACTAGAAGATTTAAATCCAAACTTCAGAAAAACCCTTTTCCCAGCCTCAAAAATAGCTTCGTTTTTAATATCATGTTGAGACCGTTTCTGTGACTTACGTTTCATAAAACTACACCATATAGTTTACTTTTTTGAATTGTTAAGTATAATGAGTTTTATCGTATTTAACTAAAGGTTTTTTACTATGTCGATGAATAAATCCCAAAAAGTCAGCAATATTGAATTTAATGCGGAAGGAACCACTTTACGTGGATGGCTCTATCAACCGAGCAACATGAATGCTTTATGCCCTGCCATCATAATGGCGCATGGATGGGGTTGCATTAAAGAATTTTATTTAGATAAATATGCAGAAGTTTTTGCTAATAATGGCTATGCAGTTCTCGTTTTTGATAATAGAAATTTTGGTGATAGTGATGGTGAACCAAGGCAGGAAATCGATCCGTGGCAACAAGTAAGAGACTACCGTCATGCAATCACTTTTATGCAAACCCAAACCGGCATAGATCAAAATAGAATTGGAATATGGGGAACGAGTTACTCAGGTGGGCACGTTTTAGTTGTCGCTGCTATTGATAAAAGAGTCAAATGTGTTGTTTCCCAAGTGCCTACCAGCAGTGGTTATCGAGGAATGCTGCGTAGAATTTTCCCTGATAACTGGAAAAATACTCTTGATAAATACAACAAAGATAGACTTGATAGGTTTTTAGGAAAGGCTCCGATACTCATACCTATTATTAGTAATCCAGAAGCTAAAGGTGAGGCATCCCATGCCAGTGTTGACGCGTGGAACTTTTTCTCCGGTAAAAATGCACCGGATGAGGATCAATGGCGTTTTAAAAAATGGCGTAATGAAATCACTCTGCGTTCAACAGAAATGTATGCTGAGTATGAGCCGGGTTCCTATATTGAACGAATTTCCCCTACTCCGCTGTTAATGCTTGTTGCAGAACATGATGTAGTTGCTGTAACTGATGAAGCATTGGAAGCTTTTAATCGTGCTAGAGGAATTAAAAAACTTCATCTGTTCCGTGGAGGTCATTTTTCAGCTTATACTGATCAATTTGATAATTTATCAAAAGAAGCTGCCGAATGGTTTTGTAAATATTTGTAATGAATGAAACTTTCCACCCACTGGATATGCCAAGCGACTTATTTATTTAAATGCAGTGATTTTTGAGCAAAAAGACAAAAATCTGCATAAATTCTAAGCAAAATCTCTATAAGCCTTCTATACTAGGAAATGAGTTTCTCTAGAATGGGCAATACGATGGTGTATAAGACGGTACGAATCCTTTTATTTGTGCTATTGACCGCTCTTTTTTCTGGTGGGGCTTTTGCGCAAGCTTCAAAGGTCGTTTTGTTAAATGTAGATGGGACTATAGGGCCTGCGGTGAGTGATTATCTAGACCGAGGTATTTCGGATGCGGCAAAAGAGCATGCTGAAGTGGTCATTATTCGTATGGATACCCCTGGCGGGTTAGACCTTTCTATGCACCAAATTGTAAAAAGTATTTTATCTTCAAGCGTACCAGTGATTGTTTACGTTGCTCCGAGCGGTGCGCGAGCTGCAAGTGCGGGAACATTTTTATTATATGCAAGTCACGTAGCAGCGATGGCGCCAGGTACTCATTTGGGTGCTGCTTCTCCTGTTAATTTAAGTAGCGAAGTTCGTGAAACGAATGATTCAAAAATTAAATTATCAAAAGAACTTTCACCCAATCAAGCAACGATGATGAGAAAAGTTACGAATGATGCAGTTGCTTTTATTCGAAGCTTGGCGCAACTTAGAAATAGAAATGCAGATTGGGGAGAAAAAGCAGTTCGTCAAGCAGCGACGTTAACTGAAGTAGAAGCAAAGCAACAACACGTCATAGAAATTATTGCAAAAGATCCCAAAGATTTGTTAACTCAACTAAATGGTCGAAAAATTTCTTTGCCAGGACAAGAACGTTTTCTAAAAACGTTGAATCTTCCAATTACAGTAGTGGAACCTGATTGGAGAACAAAATTCTTATCAATCATTACAGATCCGAGTGTGGCTTATATCTTATTGCTAATGGGCATTTATGGATTGTTTTTTGAATTTTCTAATCCTGGATTTGTTTTGCCTGGTGTATCAGGAGCAATTTCATTAATATTAGCATTATATGCATTTCAATTATTACCAATTAGTTTTGCAGGATTAGGGCTAATTGTTTTAGGGATATTTTTTATGCTAGTTGAAGCTTATATGCCGAGCTTTGGGGCGTTAGGAATCGGTGGCATAGTTTCTTTTGTTGTCGGATCGGTATTATTGATGGATACTCATTTAGTGGCTTATCAAGTTGCTAAACCTGTCATATTTAGTATGGCTATTGTGACAATTGGTTTCTTTGTGTTTATCATTGGTATGGCCCTCAAAGCAAGACGGCGTCATGTAGTTAGTGGCCGAGAACAGTTATTAGGTATCGTTGGTGAAGTGATTTTTGATTGTTATGGACAAGGCCAAGCTCGTATACTCGGAGAAATCTGGCAAATAAAAGCAACAATGCCTTTAAAGAAAGGCGATAAAATAAAAGTGGTTGCCACTCGAGGATTGCTCTTAACCGTAGTGCCATTAAAAAAGGAAGAATTATGAATCCCATCGTTTACATCGTAGCAGCATTTATCGTTGTGTTGGCTATTTCTATGTTTCGAATATTTCGAGAATATGAACGAGGAGTGGTATTTACGTTAGGGCGTTTTTGGAAAGTAAAAGGCCCCGGCTTAATTATTATTTTTCCTTTTATTCAACAATCTGTTCGAGTAGATTTGCGAACAGTGGTGATGGAAGTGCCCACACAAGATGTGATTTCACGAGATAATGTATCTGTTAAAGTGAGCGCAGTTGTTTATTTTCGTGTGATTGATGCTGAAAAATCTATTATTCAAGTGGAGAACTTTTTAGAAGCAACCAGTCAGTTAGCCCAAACTACTTTGCGTTCTGTGTTAGGTCAACATGAGCTAGATGAAATCTTAGCAGAGCGTGAAAAATTAAATGCTGATATACAAAAAATATTAGATGAGCAAACGGAAGCATGGGGCATTAAAGTGACCATTGTTGAAATTAAAGATGTGGATTTAAATGAAAGTATGATTCGAGCTATTGCAAGGCAAGCAGAGGCCGAACGAGAGCGTCGTGCGAAAGTCATTCATGCGGAAGGGGAATTGCAAGCATCAGAAAAGTTAACACAAGCAGCAACTGTTTTAGCACAAGAACCACGAGCTATGCAGTTACGATATTTACAAACATTGTCTAACATTGCAGAAGAGAATAGCTCAACGATCGTGTTCCCAGTCCCGATTGATTTGTTTAATGGCATTAAAGATTTTTTGAAGAAATAATTTTTTTGCAAATTGCTGTTATCCTGAGCGTCAGCGAAGGATCTCAAGGTTAACGCTGAGATCCTTCGCTGGCGCTCAGGATGACAAGTTCGCACAGCATGCTAAGGCCATTCAGGATGACAAGAATTTAGGTAATAAAAACAAAAATGAAAAAAATAATTGTTGCAACAGGAAATCTCGGAAAATTAAATGAAATTCGGCAAGTACTTTCTGATTTGCCGATGGCGCTTTTGCCGCAATCTGAATTGAAAATCCGTGAAGTTGAAGAGACTGGATTAACGTTTGTTGAAAATGCAATTATCAAAGCGCGTTATGCGTGCCAAAAATCAGGGTTGCCTGCGATAGCGGATGATTCTGGTTTAGCGGTGGATGCTTTAGAAGGAAAGCCTGGCATTCATTCCGCTCGTTATGCAGGATCAAGAAAAAATGACAGCAGCAATATTGAAAAATTATTGCATGATTTAGAGAATGTATCGGATGAGCATCGAGGTGCACAATTTTATTGTGTGATTGTTTATATGCGTCATGAACAGGATCCCACACCGATCATCTGTCAGGGCAGTTGGCGAGGAAGTATTATGCGAATACCTCGAGGAAACTCCGGTTTTGGATATGATCCTGTTTTTTACTTGAGTGAGCAACAATGTACGGCAGCAGAATTATCTGCTGAAGATAAGAATCGCTTGAGTCATCGAGGACAAGCATTACATCAATTGAAAAAAAAATTAAATGATTTATATGAATGAAACTTCAATAGATGAGTTATTAAAACAGGGTTTTTATCAGCACAAGCGTGGCAATTTCACTTTGGCAAAGCAGCATTATTTAAATATTCTTCAAAAAGAACCTAAACATATAGAAGCTATGCACTTGCTGGGCATGCTTTGCGCACAAACTAATGAATATACAGAAGCAGTTTCTTGGTTAGAAAAAACAATTTCTTTCGACTCAGAGAATCCTTTGTTTCATAATCATTTGGGTAATGCTTACAAAGGATTGAAGCAATATGCATTAGCAGAGAAACATTATTTAAAATCGCTAGAATTAAATCCAAAATATGCAGAAGCCCATAATAATTTAGCAGGTCTTTATTATCTTCAAGAAGATTATGCTAAAGCATTACAACATTATTATTTTTCATTAAAAGCAAAGCCAGATTATGTGGAAGCACATAGTAATTTAGGTTTGTTATTTATGAAGCAAGGAAAGTTAAAAGAAGCAGAAAAACAATTTCAAAATGTCCTGAAACTCAATCCAAATTCCTTAATGGCTCATTATCAACTCGGGAACCTATACCTTCATAAAGGCAAATATAATTTAGCTGAAAAACAGTATTATTTAGTATTGTCTTGGAACCCTGAACATATTGAAGCGCTGAATAATATGGGCGTATTAAGTTTGAAACAAAAAAAACCGCAAGAAGCGATAGAGTATTTTACTAAAGTATTAATTTTAAATGAACATCATTTAGAAGCGCGAAGTAATATCGCAGCGACTTTTTTACACTTTGACCGCTTTGAAAATGCAATCACACAGTATTATGAATTGTTGAAGTTAGATCCTAACTATCCTAATGTTCAATATAATTTAGGTGTGGCATTTATGTCTTTAGGGCGTTTGTCTGAAGCGATTCAATCCTTTCAAAAAGCGATATTAGAAAATCCGAAAGATGCCAATGCACATACAAATTTAGCAACCATCTATATTAAGTTACACGATATTGAAAAAGCCAAGCAATATTTTAAAGAAAGTTTGCGGATTAATCCGACTGATGAGTCAGTCAAGTTCATGTTGAATGCATTGACACATGAGCATGATTACAAAAAAACGCCGATTCAGTACGTGGCTAATTTATTTGATAATTATGCGGTTCAATATGAACAACATTTAACGATACAATTACAGTATCGATTGCCTGTAGAATTTAAAAGAGCACTCAGTGAGCTCACGGATTTTCCAAAATTAAAGTGGAGAATTTTGGATTTGGGTTGTGGCACAGGATTGTCGGGAGAAGTATTTAAAGATTCTGCCAAATATTTATTAGGGGTTGATTTATCTTCGAAAATGTTAAAGATAGCGCGTGATAAAAAGCTTTATAACCGCTTATTTGAACAAGGTATTCAAGAATTCTTGCTTGAAAATCGAGATAAATTTGATTTAATTATTGCAGCCGATGTTTTTAATTATGTTGGGGACTTAAAAGAAATTTTTCAAGAAATAAAGCCACGTTTGACGGATTCAGGATTATTTATTTTTTCTGTTGAAAAAACAAGTCAATACCCTTATCTATTGGAAACCACAGCAAGATTTTCACATCATGAAAAATACATCCGAGAACTTTGTCAGCAATTCGGATTAAATATTCTTTTATGCAAAGAAGTCGTAGCAAGAATACAAGATAATCAACCTGTTTTGGAAAACATTTTTATTTGTGGTTGAAGATCTAAAGTATCATTGATATTTGCAATGAGAAAATTCGTCACATACTATGTGGTAAATTAATTTAGTCACGACGTGATTGATGTTTCCGTTTATGTGGCATTAGCTGTCCCAAGCTTTTTGCTAATAGAGTGGCTGCAAAAGTATTCAAACTAACGCCTTCTCTTTTTGCATACAATACTAATGTTGCATGTAGACTTTTTGGTATACGAATACGCCATTGGCCACTATATTTAATTGAAGTGCTCGGATCGGGAATCTCATCTCCGTGTTTTTTGGCTGTCTTTAACCAAGATTTCAGGGCATCTTCTGCTTCTGCTAAAGCAGCCTCAGGAGTTTCTCCATCAGCTATACAACCTGGCAAATCTGGAAATTCTACTAAGTATCCACCACCTTCTTCAGAAGTCAGTGGTCTAATGAGTGTTGGGTAAAGCAATTTACTCATTGTTTCCTCCTGTTATCGATCAGATCCAAAAATTTTTTTACATAAATTGTTTTTATTGGCTTATGAGCCGGTATCGTCAGCTTTTCTTTGTTAAGACATCGAAAAGTTACATGACTCGTGCCTGGTTGATCATATGAAATACCATATCTATGTGCTATCGTTTTGATGTCCTCAATACGCCAATCACGAGGGTTGTGACGCATGTTATTGAGTAATTTTTCAAATTTAGTCATGATAAGTGATACCATATATGGAACCATATTGGGAACTCTAGCTTGAAATTTGTACTTTTTCAAGACATTTTTATTTTAGGAGAATAACGATGAAATTAATGCTGATGGCCGCGTCTATGAAGAAAGAATCATTGAATAAAAAATTGATTTCAATAGCGGACAGACTATTAAAACAGCAAGGTCATGAGTCACACCTTTATCAATTCGAAGATTTTGTGATGCCGCTTTATCATGGTGATTTAGAAACAAAAGAAGGTTTGCCAAAAGCGACTACGGATTTTATTTCTCATATGCAAGATCACGATGCACTCATTATTTCTTCCCCGGAATATAACTTTTCAACGCCGGGTACTTTAAAAAATATGATCGATTGGGTTTCACGAAAATCACCTATGCCATGGACCAAGCAAATTGTTTTATTGATGTCTGCTTCGCCAGCACTAGCCGGTGGTCACCGCGGACTTTGGCAAACGCGTATTCCTCTGGAAGGATGTGGAGCATTTGTTTATCCCGATATGTTTGCACTATCAGCTGCACATACAGCTTTTAATGAAGATGGGAGCCTAAAAGATGAGTCGTTAACAAAGCGTTTGGAGAATACTTTGAAGGAATTTACTGTGTTTGTTAAAAACAATAAAATTATATCTTGAATTATCGTGTCATTCTGAGCGTGACTTTGTCATTCTGAGCGCCAGCGAAGAATCTCAAGGCTACCATGAGATTCTTCGCTGGCGCTCAGAATGACAAGTTCTTGCTTCTGGATAACAAGTTCCCGCTCTTGGTAATAAGTTCTTACTCAGAATCACTAATCTAACCAGTCTCTAGGTTTCAAAAACTTTTCATACAGTTCTGCTTCAGGGGTATTGGGTTCTGGGTGCCAATTATATTTCCATTCAGCATGTGGGGGTAATGACATGAGAATCGATTCCGTGCGGCCGCCGGATTGCAAGCCAAACAAAGTGCCGCGATCATAAATTAAATTAAATTCGACATATCTTCCACGACGATATGATTGAAAATCACGATGCTGTTGATTGAAAGGGTGATGTTTACGTTTTTCAATGATAGGACTATAAGCTGGCAAAAAATGATCGCCCACACTTCGTAGAAAAGAAAAACAGGTTTCAAAATCCCATTCATTTAAATCATCAAAGAAAAGTCCACCAATGCCGCGCGTTTCTTCGCGATGTTTTAAATAAAAATAATCATCGCACCATTTTTTAAATTTAGGATAAACCGTTTCACCAAAGGGATCGCAAGCCGCTTTCGCTGTTTGATGCCAATGAATAGCATCTTCTTCAAATCCATAATAAGGCGTTAAATCAAACCCTCCCCCAAACCACCAAATGGGTGCCGCATTTTCTTTTTCAGCAATAAAAAATCGAATGTTTGCGTGAGTAGTCGGTATAAAAGGATTGAGTGGATGTATCACTAATGAAATGCCCAGCGCTTGAAAATGACATCCCGATAATTCAGGACGTTGTGCCGTTGCAGACGAAGGAAGATTTTTTCCAAACACATGAGAAAAATTCACGCCGCCTTTTTCAAAGACATTCCCGTTTTCAATGACTCGTGTGCGTCCGCCGCCACCTTCTCTGCGTTCCCAATTATCTTCACGAAACTTTGCTTGTCCATCGTGTTGTTCTAATGCGTGACAAATTTGATCTTGCAGTGTTAACAAATAATCTTTGATGAGTTCGATAGAAAGCTTAGGCATTATTTTCTCCGGAAAGACGAATGATTTTGTCAGTTAAAATGTCGCGGATTTCAGTTGGTTTTTTTAAACTACCAACCGGACCTTCAATGAGATAATCAATTTGATCGCCAAATAATTTGCGTACTTCGGCATCTGTTCGTGCGGGTATTTGTCCTTCGATGTTTGCGCTCGTTGATACAATAGGTTGTTCTAGCAATTCACACAGCGCATGCGCGATCGGATGCGCTGTGATACGTAAAGCAACAGAATCAAATTTTCCTGTAATCCATTTCGGGACTTCCGTACTAGCAGGAAAAATCCAAGTGAAAGGGCCTGGCCAACTGGCTTTTGCTTTTTTCAACAAGGATTCGTCTATCGGTGCAATCAAAGATTTAATTTGATCCCATGATGAAGCAATTAAGATAAGTCCTTTATCTCGCGATCGTTTTTTACAAGCTAATAATTTATTAACAGCTGCTTCATTGAAAGGGTCACATCCTAAGCCGTAAACCGCTTCAGTAGGATATGCAATGAGTCCACCTTGTTGAAAGATATGTTTAATCTTATCTTTGTTCATTCAACTTCTTTTGTAATTCATCATTTTTTTGTTGCACTTGTGTGATCATACTTTCTCGATCAGCTTTTAGTTTGGCAGCAATTTTAGAATCAGTGAGTGCCATCATTTGTGCGGCAAGATACGCAGCATTTTGTGCACCAGGTTTTCCTATCGCAACAGTTGCAACGGGAATACCACCAGGCATTTGTACAGTAGATAATAATGAATCCATCCCTTCAAGTGAGCCTGCTGCGAGTGGGACTCCGATAACGGGTTTTGTTGTATTTGCAGCAACGGCACCCGCTAAATGTGCAGCAAGACCAGCGGCAGCGATAAATACAGCACATCCTCTTTTTTCAGCATCTTTTACATATTGGTGTGTTTGCTCTGGTGTGCGGTGCGCTGAAGTCACTCTGACTTCATGGGATATACCCAGTTTTTTTAAAGTATCAATAGTGTGTTGCATGGTTGGGAGATCTGAATCAGAACCCATTAAAACAGCGGCAAATGAAGTCATTGGTGTATCCTCCTAAAAGTTGAGGGGCGAATGGTTACAGAATGAGGGGGAGTTGTAAATACAAAGAGCGCCCCTACCCTGATCCTCCCCCTTCGTCCGCAGGAAAGAATCATAAAATCCCCTCCCCTGGTCTCCGGGGGAGGGTTAGGGTGAGGGCAAATTTAATTGACTAATTACCCATATCATACAGAATACGCGACTCTGAATAAGTAAGCATTTTTGTAACTATCCTCGTTAATAAAAAAGGACTTTGGTTTGCAGGGATGAAACATAATATTTTGAGTAAGAAAATTATTACTTTAGTTCTCTTGGGAATGGCGGGTTTATTTTCTACGTCAATCCATGCTGTTCAATCTTCAAAATCCTCTCAGTCTTCATCTCTATTTTCTTCTGAACCTTGGCATAGTCGCGGAACTATTTATTTTGACACGGGTTCTCGAAACATAGGGGGATTAGATGTTTTTATTCCCTTTGCGGGGAATGCTAACAATATCGCTTTTTTAGATCTGCGTTCGGTATGGCAAACAAGAACACAAGAATATAACTTAGGCGCAGGGTATCGACATGTTTTAAATGAAAAACAATTGATTGGCGCTTATTTCTTTAACGATTTAAAAACAGCGGGTCATTGGTTTAAACAAATCACATTGGGTTTTGAAACATTAGGCATGCGATGGGATTTGAGAGGAAACGTTTATATTCCTTACGGTAAAAGAAATTATTCAGTCAATAACGGCGGACAATGGAGTATCTCTGGTCACAAAGTCACTTTCAATCAATCTAATGATTTTGAAACGGGCATGGGTGGTGGTGATTTTGAAGTGGGATATACGATACCTGCTTATCCTAAATTGCGTATTTATGCGGGTGCATTTTATTTCGGTTTTAATAAAGCAGCACCAACCATGGCAGGTCCTTTGAATCGAATAGAATGGACTCTGCATCCTCAAATCGTACTCACATTGCGTAATACGTATGATCAAATTCGTAAAGAACAAATATTAGTGGGTGTGCGATTTAATTTCGGCGGTCCTGATCTCGATAAAATTAAATCGAGCACTATTCAATCTCGAATGGAAGATTTCATTGTTCGAGATCCTGATGTCATTACTTCTGTTGTTGATGGTGGCGTGGGAGCTCCAAAAACATTTCCAGAAAATATTTATTTTGTGGATAGTAATGCAGCGTCAGGTGGTGATGGAACGTTCGAGCATCCTTTTCAAAATGTGAACGATGCTAATAATGCAACGCTTCAAGATACAAGCCCGAATAATTATGTATACGTTTATCAAGGCAATGGCGATTCATATATGATAGCAGATGGACAAATGACTTTAGATCCAGGTGCCACTTGGACTGGTCAAGGAGGAGATTGGATTTTTAATGGCATTAATTTATTTCCAGGAAGTGCTGCAACAGCACCTGTATTAGCAGGAAGCATAAATTTATCTTCAGGAAATACCATAGAAAATATTAATCTCACAGGACAAGGCACTTCTCAAAATATTGGAATTTATGGGTCCGGTGTTTCTCAAATCACCATTCAAAATGTCAATCTTTTTGGATATCAAGGAAGTGATGGTATTAACTCAGGAGATTCAGGAAATTCTGCAACAGGTATTCATATTGAAAATAGTGATCAAATTACTATTCTACAAACGTCAGTGACAGACATTAAAGGTGGAAATGGTATTGCAGGATTGAATGGTACAGATGGGATTATGAATTCAGAAGATCTCACAACGGTGGATGGATCAGACGGTGGCAATGGAGGCAGTGGTGGGGAAGCAACAGGGATTTATTTAAATAATGTGACGAACGCCGTGTTAACTCAAAATTCCATTTCAAATATTGTAGGTGGAAATGGTAGCAATGGAGGGGAAGGCGGTAGCGGAGGAAGTGCTTTATTTGTTTTCGATGATGGGAATTTAAATGTAGGTGGAATGGGTGGTATTGGAGGTTCTGGTGGTGATGGTGGCTGCGCGAACGCTATTACCATTGATGCGGGAAGTGCCTCTGTGAGTTTGAATCAAATTTCTAATATCTATGGCGGAAATGGAGCCAATGGTAACTCGGGTGGTGATGGTGGCAGTGCGAATGTGCTGGATGGGTCAGCACAAAATTTTGGAGGCAATGGGGGAGATGGAGGCAATGGAGGTTTTGTAGGATCTGCTTCGGGGATCAATTCTATCAATGGTGCAGTAGTTACGTTGTTGAATAATTCTGTTAGCGCATTACAATCCGGAAGCTTTGGATTGGGCGGTTTAGCAGGTGTCGGAGGTTCTGCTGATGATAGTTTGGATCCACCGACACCAGGAACACCTGGTTCTGATGGCAACAATGGGTTAGATGGTGGATCCTGAGTGACAAAAGTATTAACGATAAAGACCCATGGGTAATTGAGTGTACCCTTAATTTTTTCTTAAGCTCAATTAGGTAAGCTCCCGAACGTTTTATTCTTCTCATGAGGTTCACAATCACTATGGCGAAGCGTGGTAGAAGACTCGCTAGAACTTTGGCAAAAAGCATGCTCAGTGGCACTTTTTCAACGACGTATGCTGCTGCAGAAGCAATATTGTTTTTTAAAACGTACAAAAGTTTTTTCGATTTTTATCAGACAGTCATCTTGAATGATGAAAGCACTGAACGATCTTCAAATTATTTTTTATTATTTTACTTGCCTCTTGTCATCGTTACATTGTGTTCTCGGTTTTATTCAGGATATCAAATTTTAATACCAAGCGCTCAGACGCTTGTCGATTTCTTGATGCCAGATGAAGAAGAACCCGTAGATGAAAAAAAAGAAAGAGCAGTGCTACTTATCAAGAACCAGCAAGCAGCAAATGCATCATATACAAGAGTAGCCAAAAGAAATCTTGAAAAGATTCTTTTTCCTTATGTTTTCCCCGGTGTTTCTGGAGTGCTTGGTTCAGCCTTCACGATTGGTGCAAACCTCGTATCATTTCTTCAAAAATTATGTTCTTGGGGAGTGCCGATTCCAGCGGCTACTGCAATAGCAAGTTTGTTTGCAATTGCCAGCGGGCCGTCACAAGTAATTTTACTAACCAATAAATTGTCTTCAGAAGAAGGGCAATGGCGGATTAAAAAAATTTTTACGGGAAAACTTGAAGCATTAAAAGATCAAATTAAAAAAATTGAAGGTTCTGTTATACAGAGAAATCTCGGTTTTTCAGAAGAAGAGAATTATCCCATTTCAGAAAATCTTTTTCAGATTTGTGAGGTTTTGAAAGAAATCCACATGTATTTTTCAGTTTATGTAAGTTCTTTCGCTTATAGTGCTGAGAATACTTTTATGTACTTAAATCGTATAGATGATTGGCTTTCGGGTGGATTTTCACTGGAAGAGTTGGGTTTTCCTGCAATGCTGGCAAACTTAACACAGCCTGCGATTATTGTATGTGCATTAATCACATTTTTGGGAACGCTGATTGGATATTTTCAAGTGGGTGAGAAATATTTTGATTTAAGAAAAGAAGCGGATCATTGGTGGGAAATATTAAAAAAATGGTCTGCTCGTCTCACGGCTATTCCAGCAGTTCCCTTTAGAACATTAGCAATTGTATTAGCGATATATTATTTCTGCCATGATGAACTCAGTTGTGATACGCCATTATCACTAACAGCAAGTATTGCGGTTGGTTTTATTGGAATGCTTCCTTATCAAATAGCATTTAATACAAAACCCGTAGAAGAAAAACGATCTGCTCATGTTTCTGATGACGCAGAAAATCTAAATCACTTTGAAATGGCTTTGAAACGGTAATACACAATTGGAGGATTATTATGTTATTTTTTTCAGAAGAATCTTTCATGACAGCGGGACGATATGCGCGAAAAACATCATCAGCGGTGTTTGGTGGGTTTTATGGTGTGGCAGAAACACTTTTTTTATTTCTAACTTATTATTTATTTTTAAAATTTTTTGTTTTTGATACAACAGAAAAAGAAGACTCTATTTCTTGGGATGATGTTTTATCCATTGGATTATCTCTCAGTTTTTATCTTTTAGCTAGAACAAGAACCGCTTACCAAACTATAGAATCTGCGACGACTTATTTTGGTAGTGAGATGTATTCGCTGGGTCGAAAGTATTTCCCGAGGTTACCTGAACTTCCTCCTGGTTCAAAAGATCCAACAACACGTTTAAGAAAATGTTGGAATGGAGTTGATACGCTGATATTTCGAGTAGGCGTTGGTGGCATGGCTTCTCTAGAAGCTGTTGTTGGAAATTTTGCAGCTTCTGCTGAAAAATTAAAAGATTTGAATTTTCCACTGTTTGTGAGTTTGGGTGCCCCAGGGATTTTTGCTGTTCTGAGCGCACCTTCTCAATTCTTTTTGTTAGCAGGAAACTTGACGAAAACCAATCCTGAATCAGAATTTAATATTCTTTCTTGCTGTCGACCGAAAAAAACGGATGAAAATCGGTATATATTAGTAGGTCAACCAGAAGAACGAAAAAATTTTAAAAAAATCATCATGCAAGCTGTGTTGTATCTTACAGTTTGGGGGAGTGCATTTGCTTATAGTAGTGGTAACACACTGATGTATTGGAATCGTTTATGGGATCTTCTGGAGAATGATTTAGAGGAACCATTTGAAACATATCAAACAATGCAGACAATCATGCATTCTTTGGTCGGAATTTTAGGAGTACTACCATTATTTCTGGGTACAGCTATCGCTTATGGACGAATCGGTGAAAAATTTTGTGGGTTATTGCCATCCAACAAATTAGAAAAAGTAAAAGAGGTTTTAGCTTATCTTACTGCACCTTCTTCCATCTCGCTCAAGTCAGCTGCTATTGGAATAGGTTTATTTCATCTATGCAATGATACCGATAAAGGCGATTTTAGTTGGACAGTGTCTTTAATTGTTGCAATTTTGGGTGGGGCAATGTCAATTCCTTACCAAGTAGCCTTTTATACAAAACCAGTAGAAAGAGATAGAAGCGTAGTAGCTGAAACGCCAGCTACTAGTACAGTTCCAATGTATACGGGTCTTTAATTAATAATAGTTTGTAGCCTTGATGCGGTTTTTGCATCAAGGCTTTGGATTATCGAAAAACCTCGATGCAAAAACCGCATCAAATCCACCAGAGAAAAGTTTTTATTCTTCAGGTTCTTCCATCGATTCCACAAATCCACATTCTTTCACGGGACATGCTTTTTGTTTTCCATGTCGTTTGGTGATCTTAATGGTTAAGATGGGCCATTTACATTGAGGACAAGGTTCTGCGATTGGTTCATTCCAAACCGCATATTTGCAATCCGGGTAACGTGCACAAGAATAAAATATTTTTCCGTAACGAGATTTACGTTGTAAGAAATGTGCTTGATGACACTCAGGACATTCGACGCCCATGTCTTTGGGTTTTTCTAACGGTTCCATATGACGACATTTTGGATAATTAGTGCAACCAATAAATTTTCCATAGCGACCCGATTTAACTTGTAACGGTGATTCACATAATGGACAAACTCGTCCTTCAATGATTTGTACTTTTTCTTCAACCGCATCGGCACTGTCATTCAAATTACGCGTGTAATCACATTCAGGATATCCCGTGCAACCAATGAAGCGACCCCGTTTCCCTAGGCGAACAGATAAGGGTTTTCCGCATTTAGGGCAGTTTTCATTAAGTGCTTCACTTGTGACATCTTGTCGTTTGACACTTTCATCAATGTGTTCAACTTGCTCATGAAACGGTTTCCAAAAATCTTCTAACACAGGAATCCATTCACATTCACCACGCGCAATAGAATCTAATTGATCTTCTAAATGGGCAGTGAAGTCATAGTCTACATATTTCATGAAGTGTTGCGTTAAAAATTTATTAACGATACGACCCACATCGGTTGGGATAAATCTTTTCTTATCTAATTCCGCATATTCGCGTTGTAATAAAGTATGAATGATGGATGCATAAGTAGAAGGTCTTCCAATGCCATATTCTTCTAAAGCTTTGACGAGACTTGCTTCAGAATAACGAGGAGGAGGTTCTGTAAAATGTTGCTCGCCAATAATTTTAGAAGTTTTAACGCGATCCCCTTTTGCTAATGGCGGTAACATATTTTCATCGCCATCTTCTTTTTTCGCATCATCTTTGCCTTCTTGATAAACCATGATGAAACCAGGATGCGCGATGGTAGATCCATTGGCACGGAATCGATTGCCTTCACCACAAGATAAATCAACAGTCACTGTATCAATCGTCGCGTGTAACATTTGCGAAGCGACAGTACGTTGCCAAATTAAATTATATAATTTGAATTGTTCATCACTTAAATGCGCTTTTACGATTTCTGGTGTGCGTGACGCGGACGTGGGTCGAATCGCTTCGTGTGCTTCTTGAGCATTCTTAGATTTTGTTTTGTAGTAATGAGGTTTCGCGGGTAAATAATCTTTGCCATATTTTTTTTGAATAGTATCGCGAATATCAGCAATGGCTTCTTCCGCTAAATTGACTGAGTCAGTACGCATATAAGTAATCAAACCAACACTGCCGCTACCGATATCTATTCCTTCATATAATTGTTGAGCGAGTCGCATCGTACGGCTTGTTGTAAATCCTAATTTGCGTGCCGCTTCTTGTTGTAATGTAGAAGTTGTAAATGGCGGTGATGGATTACGTTTACGTTGTTTCTTTTCAACGTTTGTAACTAACAATTCGCCTTTCGCAATGTTATTGAGAGTATCTTCTACCTTTTTCGCTTGTTCTGTATTGGTAATACTAAACTGAGACATTTTTTGATTTTCAAATTCAACGAGTTTTGCAGTGAATTCCTGTTTTTGAGCTTCACAATAAGCAACAACAAACCAATATTCTTCCGATTTAAAGTTTTCTATTTCTATCTCACGTTCAACAATCATTCTGAGTGCAGGACTTTGTACACGACCTGCTGATAACCCACGTCGGATTTTTTTCCATAATAAAGGAGAAAGATTAAATCCCACTAAATAATCAAGCGCACGTCTCGCTTGTTGTGCATCCACTAAACGCATAGAAATTTCACCAGCATTTTTGATGGCATTTGTGACGGCTGATTGAGTAATTTCATGAAAAACCACTCGATGTACGGGTTTATCTTTTAAAGCTTTTTTCTGTTTCATGAGTTCGGCTAAATGCCATGAGATGGCTTCTCCCTCGCGATCAGGGTCGGTCGCGAGATAGAGTGCATCAGACTTCTTTAATGCTTTATAAATTTCATCGACGCGACGTTCATTTTTTTCGATAGGAATATATTTCATGGCGAAACCGTTTTCTGTATCGACGGCGCCTTTTTTAGGTAACAGATCACGCACGTGACCATAAGAAGCTAAAACTTCAAAATCTTTACCCAAATATTTTTTAATGGTTTTCGCTTTGGCAGGCGATTCCACAATAACGAGATTTTTGCTCATGTTTGAAAGAAACCTTTTTAGTGCATTGGCAGTTTAGTATCCTGAGAATGCTGGTGAATCAGGCGCTCCATAACGACGGATTGTAGTCTACTTTGAGAATGTTTGAAGAACTCGTATAAAATAATCCATTTCAATTGTTGGATCTCTATTTGGTTATTCAATTCCATGGCTCTGTCGATCACTGCTTCGCGAACAGCTGGCTTTAGCATACCTGTTTGTTCTAAATGGAGGAGTAATCCCAGACAAGTTTTACCAAGTCGTTGGCATTCTTCAGGAAGATACACTCGATGAGCGTGACGGCTGGGAGGTGCGTAATGAAAGTCATCAGGCGCTTGCCAATCCTCAGAGTCATTTGTTGAAGAAGAAGCTTTTGTCTCAGTCGTTAATTCTTCAGCTTTCTCTAAACTTTCTAAGAGTTTATCTAATTCTGGGAGTAAACCTGTACACTTTTCCAAGTAAGTATTGACTAAGTTTATGAGCTCTTCTAATAAAGTCGTATCTTCTTTCATAATGTCCTCAGAATGCGTCAGGTATTTTTCGTTTCATTGTGGTCTTGATACTTGTTATCTCTTAAGCGAGCTTGCCATCCTGAGCGTCAGCGAAGGATCTCAT
>JAFEDO010000149.1 GCA_018241565.1 Pseudomonadota bacterium | reverse complement strand
GCATCTATGGGTTGACCAATATGAACTTCAACGGTTTGGTTGATATGAAATCGCCAAGTTTTAGGCGGTAATATATTCGCGGCACCTTTGATGATAATAGGAATAATTTTAGCTTTCGTTTGAATGGCAGTCACAAATCCGCCTTTTTTGAAAGGCCCCAGTTGACCATTGCGAGAGCGAGTGCCTTCAGGGGCTATCCAAAGTCTAATACCACTTTCTAATTTTTCTTTGGCTTGTGCTAAATCTTTCATCGCTTGCTCGCGATTTTTGCGATCGATAAAAACAAATTCTGCCACCTTCAATCCTTGGCCAAAAATAGGAATTTGAAATAACTCTTTCTTAGCAAGCATACGCATCGTGATATTAGGTAATGCGACAAAAGTAATAGGGATATCGTAAAGACTCGAATGATTCACCATCAATATATAAGGTTCATGTTCTTTGAATTCGACTTGATAAGCATTAAAGACTTTGCAATCGACACGCACGGCTTTCATGATCCCAGTCGCCCATAATTGCAAATAATCATTCACCATTTTTCGAGTTAGTTTTCCGCGGAATTCTTGGATAATGGCAAGGCTACAGTATTTCGCAGTGACCCACGCAGAAACGAACATAATGCCAATAGTTTTTAAGATAGAAGCTTTCATTATGGGATTTCGTCGTGCTCGATAATACGAGCCGTTTTTTCGTGAGGCTTATGTTTAGTAAAAAATCTTTCTTTAATATAGGCAACGGAAAAGAGTAGTAATCCAATAATAAGCCCCCATATGAATACATAAGCGAATACGATGATAGCGAGGATGGATAGAGCGATAGAAACCCCGATGATGACGAAGGGCATGATATTTTCAAAAAAGGTTTCTAGGCGACGACTCATGGATGAACTCCTCAATTTAAGGGGCGGCAATGATAGCAGGTACCCTCATAGGGGGGGAAGCGCTCCAGAAACAGAGGTAAGGTGTATAAATTTTTTCTATTCACAGGGGGGGGAACAGTGTTATCATTGCGCCCGCTTAACTTAGCTTGAAAACTTAAATTAATGACCGGAGGTGCTTAAATGGATAAATTTTATGGCTTGTTACACCTGTCTTTTTGGGGGTATGTCATTGCGACTTTAATCATGACTCACATAACGATTGCGAGCGTGACTATTTATCTTCACCGTCATCAAGCACACAGAGCCTTAGAATTGCATCCTATTATCAGCCATTTTTTCCGTTTATGGTTGTGGTTAACCACCGGTATGGTGACGAGGGCATGGGTAGCTATCCACAGAAAGCACCATGCGAAAACAGAGACTCCAGATGACCCTCATAGCCCACAGGTTTTAGGTTTAAAGAAAGTTTTATGGGAAGGCGCTGAGCTTTACCGTTCTGAAGCCAAGAACCAAGAAACTTTAGAGAAATATAGCTACGGTACTCCTGAAGATTGGATTGAACGTAAACTCTATACGCCCTACAGCAGCAAAGGTGTTTTAGTGATGCTGGGTATCGATCTTTTATTATTTGGTATTCCAGGGCTTACCATTTGGGCCGTACAAATGATGTGGATCCCCTTCTTTGCTGCAGGGATTATCAATGGTGTGGGACATCATTCAGGATATCGTAATTTCGAATGTCCAGATGCTTCTACCAATATTTCCCCATGGGGTATTTTGATTGGGGGAGAAGAATTACATAACAACCATCATACTTTTGCGACTTCTGCGAAATTGTCTGTGAAATGGTGGGAGTTTGATATTGGTTGGATGTATATCCGCACTTTAAGTTTATTAGGTTTAGCAACCGTTAAGAAATTACCAGCAGAATTAAGAAGTATCCCAGGTAAAGTATCGATTGATGCTGAAACTTTAAAAGCACTCGTTGTGAATCGTTTTCAAGTGTTAGCGCGCTATTCACGAGAAGTGATTCTTCCTGTGTTAAAAGAAGAAAAACACAAAGCAGGTGAAGCAGGCGCTAGATTATTTGTTCAAGCCAAAAAGCTTTTATGCTTGGATCAATCATTGTTGACGACTAGCACTAAGAGTCAATTATCAAAAATCTTAGAACAAGAAGCGACATTGAAATTGGTTTATGATTTTCGCTTAAAGCTACAAAGCTTGTGGGAAAAAACCACGGCTAATCCAACGGATCTCCAAGAAGCTTTACAACAATGGTGTAAACAAGCGGAAGAAACAGGTATCGAAGCGTTAAGACAGTTTTCTGTCCGTATCAAAGGTTTCGTTTCACAGCCAGTGATTGCTTCTGCGTAAATAAAAACGCACTCAATGGATCACTTCATTTCCCCCCTGGTACGCCAGGGGGATTCTCAAAGGAATAAGTGTTTAAAATTGCCGGCAAGATGCCTACCAGGAACTAATAATTCAAAATGGTTGAATATAAGTAAAATACTTAATTTATCCTATACTCACTAAAAAGTAGTAGATATTAAGAGGTTTTTTGCATGCATAACAGAATATTAGTCCGAAAGATCGGCGTGACAGATGCCACATTGACAGCAGCAGTAAAAAATCAATGGGCTCCTCATGAAAGTGTGGTAGTCACTGAATGTAACCACTTAGAAAGTACGCCAAGTCACTATAAAGACCGCATAGAAAGTATTGCTCAAGGATTCGAACTACTTGTTCGAAGCTTGCCAGATGGTAAGAAAAAGAAAAATCAGTTGAGCCCAGAGTTGAGAGAAAAGTTGTGTCAGCATTCTGGAAAACTTAAAAAAGATTATATTGATCAAATTAATGCATCTGGCAAGGAAGAAGATATTGCCGCTCACCAGAAAACATTAAAAACATTTACTTCTCACCTTATTTTACTCTTACAAAAAAATGCCGGGCTTAATAAAAAACAAGCCATTAAATTTCTCAACAAAGCCGAATCTTATGCCGGCATACAAGTTCCAAGACCGGTGTTGATGACTGTTAGTCAAATGAATTTGAATGGAGAGACTTATACCGTTGTTCAACAAGAAACAGCTTTGCCTCCGTTGTCTAAAGATTTGAAACAGGACTATTTTAAGATCCGTAATAATGCAGAAGATATGCCAGATTGGTTTCGCTCTCTAGATATAAGAGAGCAGGCTATGCTGAGGTATGTTTTAGAAAAAGGAATATCAAAAGAAATTGTTAGAGAGCTAAACCGCGCTACCGAAAATCTGGAAGCTCTTAAATTGGCTCATCTATCGATTGAGACTATCAAAAATGAGCCGATTAATCCTAAGAACGAAGATAAGAAAAGCAATGGACATTCTACACCTTTAGAAAATTTGAAAAAAAATGCTGATGCAGTATTTAAAAACGCGAAAGAAAAACGTGATGACGCAGAAAAAGCATTTGAAATAGCGCTTAGCAATGTTGTCAACAGTATTCCTAGCAAGCTAAGAACATTGCTAGGATTGCCTAATTTTTCAAAGCATCAATTTCAAATGTATGATTCCAAGGGAATATTGGTCGTTCAATCTGAAAGGTTCAGATCAGCGATGATTGCATCACGTGATGTACTTGGAGAATCTGAGAAGGTTCGTGATCTGCATGTGCAGCATAATTTAGAGCACATGGTTAATATAGGGCTTTCCTCGATGTGGGACGGTTTTGTAGCACGTTTTGAGCCTCCTGTGCAAGCACCACCTCTTTCCCTCAAGGAGGTTGCACGTCCCGGTGCACAGAAAGCCATTGAATATCCAATTCTAGTTCAGACTTTGATAACGCCGATTGTGGGAAAACAACCTGATGGCTCAATATATGCTGATAAAGAAAGAACAGTGGGATTATTTAAAAGCATGGCTCCATGCAGGATAATTGCCGCAAACGGTCAGCATTACTACGATGTTAAACATAAATATTTCTCCACAAATCATCCCGTAAATCTCGGTAGGTTCTTAAGCCCGACTACTTATAATGGTAAAAATGGAAAAGAAGGCCAGGGATTAATTGCATTCGCAAAAGCGTTTCTAGGGAATAAAGATTATTTTCCAGATAATAGTGAAAACAAACAAGAAGAGAAAAGAAATTTACAGAATGTTGTTGGTGCTTATGAAAGTTTATTAAAAAAGAAGGTGGGTTTAATAGAAAGAGTAATAGGACTTTTTGCTTTAATTCGTGGAAAACCTGCTTCTGATAGAAATCGTGAATTAGCTTTAGCTTCATATGAAACCATGATAATTGAAATGATGCATGGTGTTTCTCAAAGTAGTTGTGTCAGCGGGAAAGATCGTGAAGCAATTAAAGAGATAGATGTTGATGCTAAATTTACTTTTTTGAAAAAGTACGGAAAAGTTCCTCAAGATGATGATGGGCCAGAAGAGCGTGCGAAGTTCGTAGAAATATTTGCAGAATTATATGTGACACGTCATCAGCAAATGTATGCGGGTTTAAACGCGCCAGGTTCTAATGGTATTAAAACACCAAAGCTATATTTGCCCAAAGATATTTGTGAAGCAATTTTGGCGAAAGCCCAAGTATTGGGAATGGATCAAACAAATAATAAGAAGGCCAAAACTCAAAATACTTTTTGGAAAGATGAAACATTAGCAAATAATAATGAAATAAAAACATTAATTATTAAGCCAAAAAAGCGTAAAAAACTTCAAAAAGACTTCTCGAATTTCACACCTGGGAATGCTGATGTTTCAACAGTTTCTGATGAGGCTAATGTTTTGTCAGGCATTGATACTAAAAAAATGCATGACCTACTTGGAACGGACTTTTCAAGTTTTTCAAACACAAAAAAAACAGATCAAGTGCGCTCAGTGGAAAATAATTCGAATGTTGTGAATACAAATTTAGAAGTAAATACAGCGCGTGAGATGCTAGTAGAAAAATATGATTTGCCCAATTTAGCACAGGATTCATTGGAAACGGGATTACGTGATGCTGTTCAAAAAGGAGATGTCGAAGATGTTAAGCAGTTTCTTGAGCACGTTAAAAATATAAACGCTCAGGATCAAGTGAGTGGCTCACATAAGACAGCGCTACATTGGGCGGTTATTCTTAAAAAGAATGATATTGAAGGTATTCTTCGCGCAAAAGGCGCAAGAGACGATATTCCTGATGCGAAGGGTAAAACAGCAGCGAACTATAAGAAAAAACTAGAAAGCAAAGAGAAACTAGCAAGTGAGAAAAGATCAGAGGAAGAAGTACAACAATCCTCAAGCCCAACTCCTGGAAGCAGAAGTCCTTAACCTATAACTCAAACTCTTCCCCAAGATACACTTCTCGTACTTCTTGGTTCTTTAATATTTCTTCTGGAGTTCCATCACAAATCACATGGCCTTCATTCATAATGTAAGCGCGTTGGCAAATAGCCAATGTTTCTCGAACGTTATGATCGGTGATTAATATGCCAATGCCTCGATGACTCAAATGCGTAATAATACGTTTGATGTCTAATACAGAAATGGGATCAACACCGGCAAACGGTTCATCGAGCAAAATAAATTTAGGTTCAATCGCTAGAGTTCTTGCTATTTCGGCGCGGCGTCTTTCTCCGCCCGATAAACTAATGCCCAAAGTTTTTCGGACATGTGTGATATTAAATTCTTCTAATAAAGATTCTAATAATTGCTGCTGAGCTTTTTTGTCTAAATCTTTACGTAATTCAATGATGGCTTCTATATTTTGTTCAACGGTTAATTTACGAAATATAGAAGCTTCTTGAGGTAAATAACTAATGCCTGCGCGCGCACGTTCATG
>JAFEDO010000148.1 GCA_018241565.1 Pseudomonadota bacterium | reverse complement strand
TCTCTTTTTAATAATTGGCTCATTCGATTGCTTGCTTGAATCGCAAGTATTGAATTACCCCCTAATCTAAAGAAATCATCTGTAACCCCTACTTTCTCTATCCCTAATATATTCGACCATATCTCGCTGATTTGTTTCTCTAACTCAGTTCTAGGCGCTACATATTCTCTCTCATCCCCCTTAAATGTGGCTTTGGGTAGTTTTGCTCTGTCTAACTTACCATTCTCCGTGAATGGAAATGATGACATCCAGACATAGGCACTCGGCACCATGTATTCTGGTAATCGCTCTGATACATGTTTTGATAATAAGGCTGACTCGATTTCTTTCGGTGATACATAATATCCAACTAAATATCCTGTCTCTTCACCCACCTCTCTTCGATTCAGTAAAACACAGACTTGCTCTATGCCCTCATATGATGCAAATACATGTTCTATTTCTCCCAATTCAATTCGATGACCTCTCAACTTCACTTGGAAATCATTTCGACCGATGTATTCTAAATCGCCATGCGCCCTCCAGCGTACCAAATCCCCAGTTTTGTATAACCTCGTATATCCTCTTAGTTTGTCTTCTTCTGATGCATAAGGATTCTCTACAAATCTCGCCTGAGTTTGCTCCTCAAGATTCAAATACCCGCGCGCTAATCCAGCGCCACCGACATATAATTCTCCCACCACACCCACAGGTACTGGGTGCATATGACTATCTAATACGTACGCTTTTTGATTAGGTAATGCTTTACCAATACCAACAGACTGTTGTGAAATAGAGGCCACACTCCATATGGTAGTTTCCGTTGGACCATAGACTGTGATCACATTTGAAAAATACTGCTTAAGTTCCTTGATTATCGCTAGCGGAACAAATTCTCCACCGATTAAACAAGTCACATTCATGGGTACTTTAGGTTTAGGGATTGATCGACATAATAAACTCAATGTAGTCGGTGTTTGTTGAATAAGATTAAATTGGTTGGCATAACGATCAAAATCCAATTTAAAATTACTTACTTCAGATAAAATAACAGTCCCTCCGGTTATCAGAGGAAGTCCATATTCAAGCCCGAATATATCAAACGTATAATAGGTTAGACTAAGTACGGTATTTTTGATTTGAGAAATCTTTTTTGGCAAGGTATATAAAAAAGAAATAAATGACTCATGCGTTATCATGACGCCTTTAGGTCGACCAGTCGTACCTGAAGTATAAATAACATAAGCCAAATCAGAGCTTTTTATTTTTAGAGGGACTTTAGAAGTGCTCTCATTTTCGTATTCATGCTCATCTAAATTGATCCGTAATATACAATCTGCCGCATACGAAGCTGAAGAATCCGTTAAAATAATGCCAGCAGATGTATCACGCAATATAAAATCAATTCTTTCCTTTGGATAATCTATGCCAATCGGTAAATAAGCAGCTCCTGCTTTTAAAATAGCTATGATAGATAAAACAATATCTATCCCTCTATCTAAGTGTATTGCGATTATAGTGTCTGGCTGTAATTCTTTTTTAAATATAAGCTTGTATTGTTTTCTGATGTAATTGGCCAATTGATTACTTTTTTCATCTAAAGATTGATAACTCAATTTTTCGTGGAAAAATACAATCGCAAGATCGTGAGGAGTACAATGCGCTTGCTCGGAAAACAAATCACAAAACACTTTATCTTTAGGATAATACTCTTCTGTTTTATTCCATTTATATAAAACAGTTTGCCATTCATTTTCATCTAAAAGAGAGTAATCAGAAATGATGGTATTTTTATTTTTTACATCAACAATTTGTTCAAGTATTTTAATGTAATGATTCGAAAACCGCCGAATGGTTTCAGGATAAAAAAGACTCTCGGCGTATTCTAACTTACACTTTAAATCCTCAGATGATTCGTCAATCAAGAGATCTAGATCATATTTAGATACGGAATGCAATTCTTCCGTATGTAAGAAATTAAAATACTCGTGTCGAATATTTTTTTCAGCTGAATCTGAAAAATTTTGGGCTCTAAAAAACACTTGAAATATCGGATGACGACTTTGATCGAATTCCACACGAAGGACATCTACTAATTTCTCGAAAGGAAGATCTTGGTATTCATGCATCTTAATTAAATTATCGTAGATCTGTTTGATGAGTTCTCTCGCGGTAAAATCAGGATCAATATTCTCTCTTACCGCTAAAGTGTTTGCAAAAAACCCAATTAAATTTTGGATTTGAGCATGATGCCGATTAGCAATGGGAGTTCCAATGACAATATCACTTTGCCCCGTATATTTATGCAATACAATATAAAATCCAGCCATTAAAACAGTAAAGAGTGTACAGCCATAATCATGAGCCAATGCTCTTAATTGATTAGAAAGCACTTTATTCAAAACAAATTGATGCACATTGCCAGTGTAATCTATTTTAGAGGGCCTCGTTTTATCAGTTGGCAGTTGAAGGGTTTCAAAGTTGTTTAAGCGTTCTTGCCAATATTCAGTTTGCTTAGCAAGAATATCACCTTGTAAATGAATACGTTGCCAATGGCTAAAATCTTTATATTGAATGCTTAACGGAGGTAAATTTAAGGGAGCGTTAAAATGAAAATGTTCGTAAAACGCCCTCAATTCTTTAAAAAAGATTGCCGTTGACCAACCATCGCATGCAATATGATGGAAATTAATTAACACATAATGATCATATTTTTTATTGTTACTTTCAACTTCATAAAAGATTACCTTTATCGGATAATGCTTTCGCAGTTCGATAGGCGTATTAATATCTTTTTTTAATTGGAATTTAAATTCTGCATCTGTCTTATAGCTATTACTTGGAAATGATAGCGACCGATCTATAACCAATTGACAATCTTTCCCTGAATCATCTGTTTCAAATACCGTTCTCAAAACTTCATGGCGAGAAATAATTGCCTGCAGTGCTTGTTTAAAATGCTCAAGATTTACTTGGCTTGATAAATTTAAAACTATTGGAATATGGTAAGCATCCGTACCTTCTTCATAATTTTCAATAAACCATAATCGGCTTTGCGCAAATGATAAATCAACTTTCTTATTTGGAACTCTATAAATAACTACTAGAGGAATATCTGCAGAAGTAATACCACTTTCTGCTAATACATTTAATATTTCTATTTTATGGGCTTTAATAAAATCGAACAATTTTTCTTGATCGGCAAGAGCCTTGTAAATCTTATATTTTAATTTACCAGCTTCGTTCCATAATAATAGACCCTCTTGGTTTACTTTGTAGAGGAAATTTATAACATCAATCACACGATTTCCCCCATTTCCAGAACCGCTTTTTCAGAAACAGATTTCTCTGTTATTTCAGAAATCATTCGATATTTAAATAAGTCTTCAACAGCCATAGATAGATTTGCGAACTCGCGCATTTTATGTGTCGCACGAATGGCATGAATAGAACTACCACCCAATCTGAAGAAGTCATCTCTAATCCCAATCTTTTCAACACCTAAGACTTCTTCCCATATCTTACATATTTTCTCTTCTAACTCATTTCTAGGCGCTTCATATACTGCTCTTTCAATCTCGGCCATCGGCAATAATTTATA
>JAFEDO010000147.1 GCA_018241565.1 Pseudomonadota bacterium | reverse complement strand
GTTTTTTTCTACCCTATCAATCCCAATTCTTTCACTGCTGCCGCTTCTTCTCGTAACTCTTGTAAAGTTGCCAAAAATTTCTGCTTACCAAATTCATTGTGGCCAACTCCTTGAACCACTTTGAGTTTTCCTTGTTCTGTTCTGCATGGGAATGAAAAAATTAATCCTTCGTCAACGCCATATTCGCCTTCAGAACATTTACAAATAGAAAACACTTCGTCTTTCGGAGTATCAAAAATTAAATGATGTATGCTTTGAATCGCAGCATTTGCTGCTGAGGCTGCAGAAGAAGAACCTCGTTCTTTAATGACAGCAGCTCCTCTTTGTTGCACCGTTTGAATAAATTCATTTTGCAACCAAGATTCATTTGGAATCACTTCTAATACGGGACGTCCATTAATTTTCGCATTGTAGAAGTCAGGGTACTGTGTCGAAGAGTGATTACCCCAAATAGCCATATGAGTAACTTTATCAATTTCAACGCCTGCTTTTTTTGCTAACTGAGTGCGGGCTCTTAATTCATCCAACATCGTCATTGCATAGAAATTTTGTCTTGGAATATCTCTGGCGTTATTCATAGCAATTAAGCAATTTGTATTGCAAGGATTACCAACAACAAACACTTTTACGTCTCTTGCAGCATGATCATTAATCGCTTTACCTTGAGTAGTAAAAATTGCTCCGTTAATTTTTAATAAGTCAGAACGTTCCATCCCTTGCTTTCTAGGAACAGCGCCAACTAAAACGGCATAATTCACATCTTTCATCGCAACATTCACATCAGAGGTACAAACAATATTTTTCAATAAAGGAAATGCGCAATCGTCTAATTCCATGGCAACACCATGTAATGATTGCAGTGCGGGTTCCAATTCTAAGAGTTGCAATTCAACTTTGGTGTTTGGACCAAACATTTGCCCTGATGCGATTCTAAATAAAAGTGCATAGCCGATTTGTCCCGCTGCACCTGTAATTGCCACTTTAACTGTATTCATCATTTTCCCCTTTATCTTTAGAACTTTCCCCCACCCTAACCCTCCCCCGGAGTAGCGGGGGAGGGTTAGGGTGGGGGGTTAAAACATCTTCTCTCTAATCATTAACAACGCAGCTGCACTGCGCGCCTCTGAAAAATCTTCTCTTTCAAACAATTCTTTTAATTGATCCAAACGCCATGGCACAACTTCTATTTCTTCCGGTTCATCCCCCGGTAAACGTTTTTCATATAAATCTCTCGCCAACACCAACTTCATACCACTCGACATATAACCAGGAGACGTGTTTAGCATTTTTAACTGGCGAAGATCTCTAGCCCCATATCCTACTTCTTCCATTAACTCTCGATTTGCAGCATCTTCAATACTTTCATTTTCTTCCAGTATGCCTTTCGGTAAAGATAACTCGTAGCGATCAACACCAGCTGCATACTCCCGAACTAATAACACCGTATTATCATCCAACATGGGAATAATCATGACGGCTCCATGTCGAGTCGGACATAACCGTTCAAAATGACGCACTGCCCCATTTGAAAAATGCAATTCAACCTGTTCAATTTTGAACAATTTTGTCTTAGCAAGAATTTGCGTCGAAACAATTTGTGGTTTTTGTCGCATCTTATACATATTTAGGTTGCTTTCAGAGGCCGGGATCATACAATCAACCCTCTTAATAAGCCATATTTTTAAGCTATGATATTAAATACTACCCTTATTCCACTGAGTCTTTATATCCATCTGCCTTGGTGTATTCGAAAGTGTCCTTACTGTGACTTTAATTCTCATGAGATCCCAGAAGAAATCCCTGAAAAAGCCTATATCGATAGACTTATTGAAGATTTAACACAAGAACTCCCACTCGTGCCAAGAAGAGTGATTCAAACTATTTTCTTTGGGGGTGGAACTCCTAGTTTATTTTCAGGTGAAGCAATCCATCAATTACTCGACAAAATACAAATGCTCATTCCTTTCAGCCCTTCTGTTGAAATTACCTTAGAAGCAAATCCTGGCACGGTAGAAGCAAAACGATTCCGCGACTTTCGGGCAGCAGGCATTAATCGATTATCTATCGGTGTACAAAGCTTCGATGACCAACAATTAAAACGACTGGGGCGCATTCATGATAGTCGGCAAGCTATGAAAGCGATAGAGGTTGCTCACACGGTTGGTTTTAACTCTTTTAATATTGATCTCATGTATGCAACCCCTCATCAAACTGTGGCAATGGCACTGGATGATATTGAAAAAGGTATTCAATTATCGCCGCATCATTTATCGTGGTATCAATTTACGTTAGAACCTAATACAGTTTTCTATAAAAATCCGCCAGTATTACCCACTGAAAATATCATGGAAGAAATCGAAACTCACGGAAAGGCATTATTAAATAGTTATGGTTTTCAGCAATACGAAATATCTGCTTATGCAAAACCTCATTATTCTTGCTGCCATAATATCAACTATTGGGAATTTGGAGATTACTTAGGCATCGGCGCAGGCGCACATGGAAAGATAACGCTTGATGAAACTCAAACGATTATTCGAACTCGTAAAGTCAAACAACCTAAAGATTATTTAGATCCTACAAAACAGATGCTTGCAGAACAAAAAACGTTAACTGAATCAGAACTCATTTTTGAATTTATGTTAAATGCTTTGCGACTTAAAAAAACCACTCCATTTTCTCTATTTGAAACCAGAACTGGATTATCAAAACAACTACTGCTTGAAAAGCTAAACCTCGCCAATGAAAAAGGCTTGTTAACTTACGATGATTTGAGCTTCTGCCCCACCCCATTAGGCTGGCAATTCTTGAATGATTTAACGGGGATTTTCCTATAAGAGTCCTAATTCTATTCACCGCCAAGGGTTAAAGTATGCAATTTGGCATCAAAACTGCCAAATTACATTGTAAAATGGAATTTTCATTGCCAAATTACATACTTTTAGCTATTCTATCCAGAAACTTGGATGGAAAATAACCATATGCCTACTGAAAAAATATATAACCGTTTAATCAGTATCGACCCAAATGCCAAGGAAAGTGCATTTTTATTTGGTCCACGAGGCACTGGCAAAACGCTGTGGTTAAAAACTCACTTACAAGACATTCTTTATTTTGATTTGTTAAAAACAGAAACCTACAACGACCTTATTGCCAACCCATCTCTTATAGAAAAAAGAATTCCTCCTGGCTTTAAAAATTATATTGTCATTGATGAAGTACAAAAGATCCCAGAGCTATTAAACGAAGTCCATCGACTCATTGAAACTTACGGATACCGATTTGTATTAACGGGATCTAGTGCCAGAAGTTTAAGACGCAAAGGAGTGAATCTATTAGGTGGCAGAGCACTCAACTACACCATGCATCCATTAACCTGTTATGAGCTTGGCGATGATTTTTCACTGGAACATGCTTTGAAATTTGGGCTTTTACCATCAGTATATAATGTCAGCGATCCAAAACATTACTTAGAAACTTATATATCAAGCTACCTACGTGAAGAAGTATTACAAGAAGGCATTATTCGAAATCTAGGAGAGTTCACTCGCTTTTTAGAAACAGCCAGTTTTTCACAAGGCAATTTAATTAATATCTCCGAAATTGCGCGAGAAGCTAGCATTCAACGTAAAACCGTTAGTAGCTATTTTGATATCGTTGAAGACTTACTCATTGGTTCTCAACTGCCTGTTTTTACTAAGCGTGCTAAACGCAGATTAGTTTCTCATCCAAAATTTTATTTTTTTGATCCCGGTGTATATCGAATTATCAGACCAACAGGACCATTAGACTCAATTGAAGAAATTGATGGAGCGGTATTAGAAACACTTTTCCTAGCGCACTTACGAGCAGTCAATGATTATTTACGCTTGGGATATCAATTATATTTTTGGCGTACGAGTAACAACACAGAAGTTGATTTTGTGGCTTACGGTGAAAGAGGACTTTATGCCTTTGAAATTAAACGAAAACGAAAGATCAGTGCTTCCGATTTAAATGGTCTACGCTCTTTCGCCAAAGATTATGATATTGCAAAACTATATTTAATTTATGGCGGCGAACATGAAGAATATCATGACAATATTCATGTCATTCCGTTTAAAAACGCATTAGAAAAATTAATTGATATTTTAAAAGGCTCGTAATTTTTTATTCCTGTATGGCCTACTCAATTCAGCTAAGAATCCTTGCATAATTTAACGGGAATCTTTTTATAAGGAACACCATGAAGAACTAGCACGCGCAAGAAATAGGAGATGAAGGTTGGAGTTCATCAATAATTGATGCGTCATCGGAAGAACAATCTATACCAAGTCTATCTGCTAAACAAAAGAACATTCCTTGAGGATCTTTAACTACAAAAAATTTCGTACCTTCTTCAACATAGCTTGAAATAAACCCTTTTTCTTCTAACACTGTAAAATGGGCATTAACTGTGTCACCAGTGGGCCAAAGTAATTCATTCGTAAATAAACCAGAAACCTTATCTTGACAGCGTTCTGTTTCTACTACTGAGTATTCAAAAATTTGATTAATCAGAGTTTGACACAAGACCCCATACTGGGTTGTAAATTCAAATGAGAAATTGTCTAACGCAGCAATAGAGAAATAAAAATTACTATTTTCAGTGTGATAATTTGAAATTAACCCTTGTGACTGTAAATTTGTCAGCAATTGATCCCAAAATTTCTCAGTTCCATCTGAAAAATCAATACTTAATTCAACAAAATCACTAGCATCCAATCGAATAGCTAAAACTTTTCTATCACCAAACAATTGCTTATTTAAATCTCTGACCGTCATATGTGAATAACGATTATAAACGCGCTGCCAATGTGGATTTATCTTTTCGAAAACAAAACCATCATCTTGTTCAGTTAATCCATCAACCATATTAGCTTGATACCAGGAAAATAACGCTATTTTAAATGTTTCTCTTTCTGAAAC
>JAFEDO010000146.1 GCA_018241565.1 Pseudomonadota bacterium | reverse complement strand
TATTCGATCAGCGTGTGCCTCCATCGCTTGATCACATAGGCTCACCAAAGTTTCTTCTACTTCAGCTTGAATTGAACAGTTAGCGCCTTCAATTAATGCCGCGTCTCGTTTAGGCAACTGGATGGGGGACAATTCTTTTGTCCAATCGGCTTTTGCTAAATACTCAAGCAATTCACAATAAGCGCCATGCATCGCACGTATCGTTTCTTGATCGAATAATTGTTCCACGTAGTCCCATTCAGCCACAAAACCTGCATCGGTTTCATATGCCTTGTTATCTATATAAACTTGGGAAGTTTGCGTTATTGAATAGCCTAGTTTTTCATAGCCTGCTAAATACTTTCGTAAGAGTTTACGATTACCTAATATACTGGTTAATACAATAGGAGACAGAGATTGATGATGCGCCATGTTAAGTTCTTTGCGAACCAGACGCTGGAAATCAATCCCATCAAATAGATTATGCTCAATGTCTTCCCATAATGTTTGATGTACTTGCTTAATGTTTTCAGCAGTATTTCCTTCGCGCTTTCGAGTAAAATTAAATAATTCTAAAACTGTAAAATCTCCTAATATATCGTTGATTTGTTCATGCAAGGGCAAACGATTAAATAAGGTTAAATTGATACAGAAATTATGACTGCCACTCCATTTTGACAATACTTGTCCGTAAGCGAATAAAACGACACTCGTAGGACTTAATTGATAAGATTCCGCCTTTTGTTCTATTTGTTCCCAAATTGCATGATTAATGGTGCGCGTCAAGCGAGCAAATATAGGTTTCTTAACATGCGCAGGATTTTGAATGAGAGGCAACCTAGCATCAAAATTGTATTCGGAAATTTTATTGAACCAGTAAGACTTCGCTGCAGCAAAATGCTCACATTCACGAATTTTCATATACTGCATCATATAATCTCTGAAATTGATATGAAGCGGAGGTAAAACAACTTTTAAAGGATCGGGAGCATTGTATAAGGTAGCAAGTTCATTAAAAAACGTACCAAAACTACTACCATCCATTACTAATGCATCCCAACTCACATGTAATATATTTCTACCTTTTTGTTGAGTGACTGCATAAGAAAATAAAGGAAATTGGCTCGGATCATAAATTTTACGAGACATTTGATTTCTAAGGCTTGTCGCTTCGTTTTGATCTAGCTCGCCATAATTAATGACATGATAGTAATGTCCATTATTTAATATTTTTTGCTGCCCATTATAAAATACCGTTCTTAAAGCAGGGTGCCGTTGAATTAATATATTTAATGATAGCTCAAGCTTCGGAACATCTAATGAAGAAAATATTAATTCAAAATAAGCGTGTGTTGCGATATTTCCTATTTCAAAATTGTCTAAACGACCATATAAATAAGCTTGCTGAACATTGGTTAATGGAAATGACTCATGGATTTCTACTTGATCAGAGTTATGAATAAGATAATTTTGATAAATAAAGTTTCCTCTGGTTTTTTGAACCAAATATGCGATTTTTTCAATAGTTCGCAAATCAAAAATATCTCTCACTGTAATTTGAGAACTTAATTTAATGTTAATTAAGCTAACCAGTCTTATCGCACTAATAGAATTACCACCCACTTTAAAAAAGTCATCGGTAACTCCAACTTCGGAAAACTTTAATAATTCAATCCAAATTTGAAGCAAGTCAGATTCAAGCTGTGTACGAGGTTGAATATATTTATTTTCTTCTCTTTTTAATTGAGGCTCAGGTAAAGCATGGTAGTTTAACTTTCCAGTTTCTGTTAATGGAAAAGCCTGCATCCATACAAAAAAGCTAGGAATCATATATTCCGGCAAACTAGACTCGAGATACTTTCTCAAATCTTCGGTTAATAACTCTTTCTCAGAAACATAATAAGAAATTAAATACTCACTCCCTCTTGCTACATTATTATTTTTTAATAACACACAAGTTTGCTTAATTTTAGGATGTGTTGAAAGGATACTTTCTATCTCTGCTAACTCAATACGAAATCCTCGTAACTTCACTTGAAAATCGTTACGTCCAATATACTGAATATTTCCATCCGGAAGCCATTTAGCTAAATCTCCAGTTCTATATAATTTTTTATAGCCCTCTTTAATATCCGGTTCATTGATGACAGTGTTATTAATAAAATGTTTATTTGTTAAATCTTTTAAATTTAAATAACCTCGAGCCAACCCCTCTCCAGTGATGTATAACTCACCAGGAACGCCTACAGGAACAAATTTTAATTCTGCATCGAGTATATATACTTTCGTGTTTTGAATCGGCTTGCCGATAGGAACAGATTGATAGGTTTTGTTTAATTGAATTTCATATTGAATACTTGTGACAGTTGTCTCAGTTGGCCCAAATTCATTAAAAATGGTAGGAGAATAATTTAAGAGTGCCAGTGAAAACTTTTCCCCACCTGATACAATCCTACGAAGTTGCGTGCAATTCTCGATACCCGATAAATTTTCTAGATAACTAGGGGTTGCATGCAAATGCGTGATTGATTTTTTTTGGATATATTCGATTAATTTATCTGGCGATTTTTGTGTTATTGCATCCAGAATACATAATTTCATTCCAGTCATTAAAGCTAACCAGATTTGTTCTAATGAGGCATCAAAAATATAAGACGAGAACAGCAAAATAGATTCATTTTCTGAAATATTAAATGCGCGCTGTTGATTAATAATTAAATTCACGACAGATCTGTGCTCAACCATCACGCCTTTCGGTTTACCTGTCGTCCCGGAAGTGTAAATAACATAAGCTAAATTATCAGATTTGTGTTGCGAGGATAAATTTTCACTGCTTTCTTTTGCATAATCTTCATAAGCATCTACTAAAATAATTCCCGTATCGCTGATAGTCTC
>JAFEDO010000145.1 GCA_018241565.1 Pseudomonadota bacterium | reverse complement strand
GTATTATATACCCGAGTTGAATTAATTTGCGAGCACAGGTCATTATGTATTTAACGAATCATTTTTTAATTGCCATGCCCTCTTTACAAGATCCCTATTTTCGTCAATCCGTGACTTATATATGTGAGCATAATGAGAATGGCGCATTTGGCATCATCATCAATCACCCTATTAATCTACGTTTAGAACACGTTTTTGAACAAATGGAGATAAAATCTGAAAATGAGACCTTAAAACAAATGCCTGTTTTATTAGGTGGTCCCATTCATCAAGAGCGAGGCTTCATTATTCATAGGCCCTCTGGAATTTGGCGCTCCAGTATCAATACTGCACCAGACATTTGCGTCACAACCTCTCAAGATATCTTACAAGCCATAGCAGAAAATAAGGGCCCTGAAGAATTTTTAGTAGCGTTGGGGTATGCGGGCTGGGGAGAAAAACAATTAGAACAAGAAATACTCAGTAACTCTTGGTTATGTTGCCCCGCCAATACAAATATTATCTTTGAAACGCCTATGACAGAACGTTGGGCCAATGCTGCCAAGCTCTTAGGCATTGATATTAATCAATTATCAGGTGATGCAGGACATGCATGAACATAATGAAATCGCACTGGGATTTGACTTTGGATTAAAACGGATTGGCGTTGCCGTTGGGCAGACATTAACATGCAGCGCAACACCTCTTGATACCCTATATGCAAAGAACGGCGTCCCTGAATGGAATCAAATTCAAAAACTCATTAAAGAATGGCAACCTACTCTCTTGATTGTGGGTATCCCTTTGAATATGGATGATAGTGAGCAAGCCATTACACATGCGGCAAAACAATTTGCAAAGGAATTAAATACACGATTTAATTTGCCCATATCAGAAGTCGATGAGCGTTTATCTACAAAAGAAGCCAGACAACAAATTTTTGATGCAGGTGGTTATAAAGCATTGAAAGAAACCCCCATAGACAGTATCGCTGCAGTTATTATTTTAGAACAATGGTTGAGGGCACATGAACACAAATAATATTCAAATTGATTCCCAGGGTAAACTTCGTCATTTGTTAAAAATTGATGGATTATCACGTTCTCATCTCACACAAATTTTAGATATTGCGGATCAATATATTGCTTATAACCAACATAAATATTCTGCACTTGATTCATTAAAAAACTATACTTCTGTAAATTTACTTTTTGAAAATAGTACTCGCACACGTGTTAGTTTTGAACTAGCTGCTAAGCGATTAGGTGTAGAAGTCATTAATTTTGATCTCAGCACATCATCTATCCAAAAAGGTGAAACGATGCTGGATACGATTCATACCTTGCAAGCCATGCACTGCAATTTTTTTGTGATCCGTCATTCTGAAAATAACATTGTGGAATTCATCGCACAAAACGTAAATCATGAAGTAGCCGTCATTAATGCCGGCGATGGCACTCATGCGCATCCTTCTCAAGCACTGCTCGATATGCTCACGATTCGCCAACACAAAAAAAGTTTCGAACATCTCAAGGTCGCTATCGTCGGAGATATTCGACATTCTAGAGTTGCGCATTCTGCCATAACAGCGCTACCAATCTTGGGATGTAAAGATATTCGAATCATAGGACCTGATTTTTTATTACCCGAATCGAAAATAACTGGCGTTGAAATGTTTCGTGATATGAAAAAAGGACTAGAAGATGTCGACGTTATTATGATGTTACGGATCCAAAAAGAGCGTATAAAAAATACTTCATTACCTGATATCCAAGAATATTATGAAAACTATGGACTCACACCCAAAAAATTAAAATTAGCAAAACCCGATGCGATTGTGATGCATCCTGGTCCCATGAACCGTGGCATTGAAATTGACTCTAGTATTGCTGATGGTCCTCAATCCGTCATTTTGCAGCAAGTCAGTAATGGTGTTGCCGTGCGTATGGCAATCTTTAGCGTGTTGGCGGAGACGTTGGCGTTATAGTAGAGCAAAGACACTGGATCCCGGATATTAAGTCTTTCTAAACTCGCATGCTCGTTAAGAAAGACTAAATTCCGGGATGACAGTACTGTATTCATTGCGAGTTCTTTATTGTCATCCCGGCCGAGTGCCGAGCTTTTGCGGCACGAGAGCCGGGATCCAGCGTCGTCTCGCAGCGCTTGGCCGGGACAACATAGCGCGTCAAATGATTATTAGATACTTCTCTAATTCCTAGTCAACTTCGAATGGTGAAACACCCAATAAACAGCTGCCACAAAAACCCCACCTACCAGTGTCGCAAACGCCCAAGTAATGCCCGAAACTAATAGGGTCTTCTCACCGAGCTTAGACATCTTCCCCGAATCCTTAGCAACCGCCCCTGCAAATAGAATATGGACAATGGCATTAATCAGTATCAGTAATAACGACAAGGTAGCGAATTCCTGGGAAAAAGTTTTTGTTAATTCCATCAACATATATTGGCTCCTTTTACTATAATCCTAGAAATCTACTATAACGAATTTTGTTGGATGCAGCCATGGCGATTAAACGAAAAATTAGATTAGGGGTCATTATGGATCCCTTATCGATTATTCTAAAAGAACATGACACCACACTGGCAATTCTTGAAGAAGCCGAGAAGCGCCAGTGGGAAATTTATTATATGGAGCAAAAAGATTTATTTTTCAAAGAGGGTAAAACATTCGGTGTCATGCAGCAACTGAAATTGTCTCTTAATAAAAACCCCTGGTACAAAATTCAAAAACAAATCATTAAACCACTCAATTTTTGCGACGCGATCCTAATGCGTAAAGATCCTCCCTTCAATATGGAATACATCTACACAACTTATCTATTAGAACTTGCTGAAAAAGAATCTGTGTTAGTAGTTAATAACCCTCAATCGCTTCGTGACGCTAATGAAAAAATGTTTTCCTCATGGTTTCCAGACATTTGTCCCCCGACATTAATCACGAGAAATATTTCTCAACATTTAGAATTTCTTAATGCGCATCATGACATCGTTGTTAAACCATTAGATTTAATGGGTGGAAAATCCATTTTTCGATTACGAACAAATGATGACAACGCCAACGTTATTTTAGAAACACTCACACAGAAAAATACAAAAACCATCATGTCTCAAAAATTTATTCCTGAAAATAAAAAAGGAGACAAGCGAGTTATATTAATTGATGGAAAACCTATTCCGTTTGGTTTAGTTCGGATTCCAGCCCCCGGAGATTTTCGTGGGAACTTATCGTCTGGCGCTTCCAGTAAAATTCAAAAACTCACGAAACATGATTATGGGATTTGTGAACAAGTGGGACCAATATTAAAGAAAAAAGGATTGTCTTTTGTTGGAATAGATATCATTGGCAATTATCTCACAGAAATTAACGTAACAAGTCCTACGGGTATTCGGGAAATTGAAGCAGGATGTGATATTAATATCAGTGGATTGTTACTCGAGTTTATTGAGAGAACCTTGTCATCCTGAGTGTGAACCTTGTCATCCTGAGCGCCAGCGAAGGATCTCATGATAGCCTTGAGATCCTTCGCTGGCGCTCAGGATGACAAGGTCATTCAATATGAAAAACATCGACTCTCGCGGGCGGAAAATTCCACCAAACAATTTTTCCTAAATTTCTCACTAATTTTAATGTTAATCCCGGATATTCTTTTTTCCAGTGATATGTAAATTGAATAAACACACTTTCTTTTTTCATTACTTTTTCTAATTCTTTACTGAGCCCTTCAACTATCGTTCTTGGCAAACTTCGTAATGGCAAACTAGAAACAATAGCGGCTAATGTAGATGCATCTTGGCCGAGCAAGTCTGCTAAATGCATTGCGTCTCCATGAATAATTGTCACCTGAGGGAATTTTTTTCTCAGATGTTTTACTAATGCTTCTGATCGTTCTATCGCAATAATTTTTTCAGCAGGAATTCCGCGTTCTAATAATGCTTCTGTAATCATCCCTGTACCAGGCCCTAACTCAACAACAACACCTTTTGGGTCTAGCGGAACTTGCCGTGCTAATGCTTCTGCTAATCTTTTTGAACTTGGCCAAGCAGCGCCTACCGTCGCTGGATTTGAAAACACTTCTCGAAAAAATGGAAATAAGCCTGTATCAGAAAACCAATTGCCTATTTTTTTTATGACACCTTGTCTATTTAGCAATATATTATCCCTCAGTAATGGTGCTCTGAAGTAAATGATCAGTAAACGCCGTTAAATTGGTATATACCTCTATTTGAAATCTTTTGACCAAATCATCCAACACTTGATCATAATTTTCAGAGTGAACCAATATAGGTTTTGCATGTACTGTTAACGCAACTTCTACATCACTTTTTTTATCACCAACGAATGGTACATTATCTAGCGAACACTGGAAATGCTCTGCGATTTCTAAAAACATACCTGGCTTTGGCTTACGACAAGCACAATGCTCTTCTGGTCTATGAGGACAGTAAAAAATCTTATCGATTACTCCCCCAAACCGTGCCAACTCAGCCTGCATTTTCTCATGTATCTTAGATAACATAGCTTCATCATATAATCCACGACCAACCCCAGATTGATTACTCGCAACGGCAATTCGATAGCCTGCACGATTCAAGCGAGCAATCGCATCCAAGCTACCCGGAATCGCATGCCATTCATCAGGAGATTTAATGTACTCTGCTGAATCGAAGTTAATAACGCCATCACGATCTAGAATAATGAGTTTTGTCATTTTATTGCCTTAATATTTACCTACGACCCTCAGAGATCCACGCAGTGATAGTCCTGTCAGAAATTCCTCGAATCTTACGTATTTGGCGCATTTTCTCAACAGCACATACACATTGCGCTAACGTAACCGTGGTTACCGTAACCACGGTTACGTTAGCCAGGCATTGCCTAACTAAGTTCCACTTTTTTTCGGATTTAATTTTTCTAACCATTGTTCTAATTCTTGTTTAGTAATTCCCATACCTGAAATTCGTTGTGAGCTTATTTCTTGAATATCTTCTTGAACGTCTTTTATAAATTCGGATTGATCTTCTTTTCCAACTTTCTTTTCTGTTTCAGATTCAATATAAGTTTGCATTTCTTTACCAACTAACTGATTAACAATAATGTATCGCATAACACTTCGCCGCATTGTTCGATAACGCACACGAATTGCATCGTATCGCATTGCTTCAATAGTAGCATTATAAGATTGGCATGTTTTTAAATAAAAATATTTATAAAGATCGATTAATGGATTTACATCATTAAGCTCATAGATAGCAATCATTGCTGAGCTATATTCTTTTTTCCCAACATTATTAAATGAAAGTGGGACACAGTTTTTTAAGATTAATGGGATATTTGCACTTAAACGTGACGTGCGTTTATTAACATCAAAAAATGCCTGCAAATAAGCAATGTGTGTTAATAAAAAGAAACTTTGCTCATAAGGATCTTGAATATCTTTTGCCTTTTCACAAATCACTTTTAATTGGTGCATTAATTGCTTTGGATTTTCATAAGGGATATAAGTTGAACCACCAATGCGAACACCATGATCACGCACTTTACCTGCGTACTGAGCTGGGACCAAACCATCTGACAACAAATAATGTAGCGTACAGATTTCATCTGTATCGATTATCAACGTGTCTGCATTATCTATTAAGTGACGAATTGCTTCTTTATGATTGAGAATCATAATTTTTTCTTCATCTAATTTTCCCTCAGCTGCCTCCCCCTCTAAGATCAAACGTTCAGTCTCAAGCAAGGAATAGGTATTCCCTTCTAAACGAGAAGAATTGTAAGAGAGATCAATAAGCAGTCGATCATAAATACGTCGCGCATAAGTACCCGCAGGTTCTTTTTCTTTAGTTCTAGATCCTGCATTAAATAATTGTGTTTTTATTTCTGAAGAAAGATACGAATTGATATTAGGTTGATAATCCTCAAGCCATTGAGCATTGTAGGCAACAGGATCACGTTTAAATATGGGTTCAGCGACGTAATTTAAACTCTTTTGACTAGCCTCACTAAATACCAAATCATCTCCATCTTGGCTTGGTAGATACTCCAATGAGGCTGCCTTGTAATGCGTTCCTCGCTTTTTACCTGTTTGTATCACAATCCCATCTTTAACCATCTCTGATAGCCAACGCCGCACACTGCGTTCAGCATAGTCTGGCCCCAGAAGTCGCAATAGTTCTTTAAAGGCCACTCCTTTTGCTTCATCATGCAAAATGGTTAATACGGCCATTTTTTTTAACTTTTTTGCCATTTTATTTGATCCTTACCCGAATACGGCCACTTTTAGGAGTTTTTACGGCCAATTTAGCCAAATACGGCCAATCTTAGTCTGAATACGGCCATTTTACAAAAAATTTTGGCCGTATTTTGCATAAATTCATTTGAACATGATATATACATATGAATACTACTTTCGAAATTGCTAGGAATCTTAAAATGCAATTTTTAGAAATGCAGAGAAATTTATTGGACTTTTAAAAGTATCAATTGAACCGGGTTTACCGAATACCGCTGTTATGGCTGTTTTACTCTGTTACTATTTTGTCTGCGTGTGAGTAGTTTACTAATTCACAATTTTGCAATTTAATTTCTTCAGTACCTGCATAAATTAGATAGGCATTCCCAGATCGATCTCCAACTAACTTTTTAAAATAATCAAGATTCTTATAAAATTCTTTATGTATCGTCTGTGCGGACTTTATTTCAATTGGAATTAACAGATTTCCATGCTTATAAATAACATCGACTTCATTTTTTTGACTATCTCTATAAAAATATAAATGTGGATCACGCCCCTGATTTAAACGAGTTTTTATTAAATCAATGACAACCATAGTTTCAAATAAATTTCCTCGTAGTGGATCACGACTAACTTGAGATATATTTTCAATGTCGAGTAAATATGTCACTAATCCTACATCCGTAAAATATAATTTTGGTGACTTAATAATTTGTTTATTAATATTCTCAAAATACGCAGGAATTAACTCGATTAAATAGGATGCTTGTAATATTGATAACCAATGTTTAATCGTATGATGGCTAACACCAACTTCATTCGCTAAATTATGCATGTTGAGAACACATCCTGTTCTTGCCGCACATAGTTTCATAAATCGCTGAAAAACCAGCAGATCTTTTAAGTTAATCATCTTACGCACATCACGTTCTAAATATGTTTTAACATAGTTTCTATACATTTCCGTGGGATTAATATTCTTTTCATAAATGCGCGGATAAAATCCTGAAAGTAACCATTGATCTACTGTTTGATGGACACCAGCAGCTTGCAATTCTTGAAAACTCAATGGCAACAATTGCAATAAGGCCGTACGACCTGCTAGTGATTGGGCTAACGCCTCATGCAACTCTGCTTGATGGCTTCCTGTAATAACGAATTGACCTTCCAGCTTCTTTTCATCAACTATTGTTTGTATATAGGATAGTAGGGAAGGAACGTGCTGAATTTCATCGATGATCAAATTCCCAGGATATTTATCAAAAATCGCCTTGGGATCTCTAGCCGCAAGCTCTCTGATTTCTGGATTTTCCAAATTAATATAAGGGTGGTCCTGGCACAATGTACGTACTAAAGTTGTTTTACCAGCCTGTCTAGGACCCATCACCGTTACCACAGGGTACTGTTTTAACAATTGCAGAAAATGTTCTGAAATAGCACGTTTGATTAGCATAGGAAGCCCTAAAGTTAATATTTTGGAAGTGTAGCTTCCAAAATATTAAAAATCAATCTCGCTGGTACAACCCTAAAATCGTATCTCCGCTCGAATACGGCCACTTTTTTAACTTTTGCGCAATTTTATTTGGCATTTAACTGAATACAGCCACTTTTTAATACAATTATTAATCAATTTTATCGAAATACGGCCATTTTACAAAGAATTTTGGCCGTATCTTTACGTGGGGTGTTTGAGTAAATTTATTTGCAATTGGGTTCGGGGGCAGATGGAGAGTATTGCTCAACAGTTAAAAATTCACGAAGTTTTAATTCACTAAAATAGATACCATCATTTCCCTCATTTTTTCTTCGCACAATAAAAAATTTTTCCCACTCCTGAGATTCAATAGAAGGAAATTCGTTAGATACAGAATACGGATTATCTCCATTATCACAAATTACTACTAAATGTCTTTTCACAGTAAATAGGTATGCTCTCAGCAAATTTTCATCAACTTCTCCAGACACGGAAATAAAATCTAAAAAATTCAAAAGCTGATGTAAAGTTGCTAGAATCGAACGTTGAACCTGTCGTAATTCATCTGATGATACCATTGGGTTATTGGTTTCTAAATCTTGTTGTACTTCAGCCATAACTCTGGAGCTATACTCTTGTATCTCTCTCAGCTTATTCTGCTCATCCTCTGAAAATGTGGCCATTTTACTTAAACACTCTATAAATGAGTTACCAATTAGCTGAAAAAATACAGGGGTATCCATCCACGGATCAGCAATGCATTGACTTATTTTATTATTAATCTGTTCTTTTAATGTCATAAAAAACATTTCTATAGTTATATCATTACCATTTTGAGAAATAGCACAGATACCACTTAGCCGGCTTTTATCACTTGGAATCTCATCAAAAATATATTGGCCACAAACAGTAGTTAATTCAATTGTGTTCTGTTTTTTTTGAGGACGTTGTCGTAACAGAGTTGAACCATATAAACTTAATCTTAAACTATAAGAATATGCCAGCATAGGGTGTGATCCAATTTTACGAGTTAAAGGATCAAGTTGAAAATTTAAATCTAACCACTGTTCAAATTTTCTTTCATCTTTCTGAGTAATTTGAAAACTTACTTCTACTATATTACTTTGATAAAGTCTTGGAACGTAGAGCGGGACTATTTCTTGAAAACAATCAATTACACAATAAGGAGAAACATTAACTCTGGC
>JAFEDO010000144.1 GCA_018241565.1 Pseudomonadota bacterium | reverse complement strand
TTGCTTTCAGGAACAAACACAGCGGGACGAACGATTTCTTCTAAATTATAGTCTGTTCTTTTGTGGAAAATATATTGAAGTAAATCTTTGGCATGTAAAATTCCCAAAATATGATCGCGATCTTCTTCAATAACAGGGAATCGTGAATGTCCCGATTCAATAATCGTTGGGAGGAATGACTCTAATGTTTTTTGTGCTTCTACAATGACCATTTGCGCACGAGGGATCATGATATCTCTCGCTTGAAGTTCAGAAACTTGTAACACGCCTTCAATCATAGACAATGCTTCAGCGTTTAATAAATGTCGATGTTCAGCGTCTCGAAGTAAATAAATTAATTGTTCACGGTTATGAGGCTCGCGGATCAGTGCACGACTCAGGCGTTCAAGCCAAGTCGGGTGATGCGGTTCAGTAGAGTCATTCGACATAACTTATTCTCCCTGTTGTTCATATGGATTTGGGTATCCCAATATTTTGAGTATCTGAATCTCAAGTCCTTCCATAACTTCAGCTGGTTTTTCTTCAACGTGATCATAACCCAGTAAATGCAATAAACCATGTATTACAATATGTGCCCAATGTGCTTCTAAAGATTTATTTTGTTGTTGCGCTTCGTTTTCCAATACAGAAGGACAAATGACTAAATCCCCCAAGAAAGATTGTTTTAAAGGGAGGTCATCAGGAATTTCAGAGGGGAAAGAAAGAATATTGGTTGGTCCTGTTTTTTTGCGATAAGTTTCATTTAAAAAAGCACTTTCCGTTTCATTCACAAGACGAATGCAAATTTCAGCTTCTTTCTTATAAGGTAATAATGTTTCTGTTACCCACTGCTCGAGTTTGGTTCGAGAAGGGGTATAGCAATTTTCTACGGTTATTTGTAAGTCGATGTTATAAGTCATAGTTTATTTTCAAATCGGCTGTAAGCTTGGATAATAGATTGTACTAGAGGATGTCGTACAGCATCTTCAGCATCAAAATGATTAAAACTGATACCCTCTATATCTTTTAATACTTGGGTTGCTTGAATTAAACCGGATTTAGTTCCTTTTGATAAATCAATTTGAGTGACATCGCCGGTAATCACGGCGGTGGAGCCAAAACCAATACGGGTTAGAAACATTTTCATTTGATCAACCGTGGTGTTTTGCCCCTCATCTAAAATAACAAATGCATCACTCAATGTGCGACCGCGCATAAAAGCGAGTGGTGCAATTTCTATAATATCTTGTTCTGCGAGTTTAGTAACTTGATCAACACCCATCATTTCATATAACGCATCATAGAGTGGGCGCAGATAGGGGAGTACTTTATCAGCCATGTCGCCGGGAAGAAATCCTAATTTTTCTCCCGCTTCAACGGCAGGACGTACGAGTACCAATCGTTGTACTTGGCCTTTTTCTAAAGCTTCAACGGCACAAGCGACAGCAAGATAAGTTTTACCAGTGCCTGCAGGGCCAATCGCAAAATTGATGTCATGGGTTTGCATATTCTTGACGTAAGTCATTTGATTTTCACCATGTGGCTTAATGGTGGTTCGTTTTGTTTTAATGATGGCAGTGTCAGTCATGGTCGGTTTCTCTATGGTTTTTGTAGAATGGGCCTGAGTTTCATTAAGAAATAAATAGATTTTAGCAGGTGTGAGCAAAGGTTCATGCAAAGTTTCTTGATACAAGCGGTTTATCAACTGACTAGCTGCTTCACTGGATTTTGGGTTACCCAGAATACTAAAACTATTACTCCGTTGATGTATCTTGACGTCAAAGAAAGTCTCTAACTGATGAATATGCTCATTACACTGCCCACAAAGATTCACTAAACGCTGTTGGTTGTAGGGCTGTAAGTTCAATTTGACGCAAGCTGCTTTGGTAGCCAAGTCTGTGTTTACCTCCTAGTGATGTCCATATTGTAATAATAGAACATTTTTTGCCTATTTGTACAAATAGCGAGATACCGATCCTACTCCATGGAACCTCGGGGTCCTGCCGCGGCTCTCCCCCATTTTTGGCTACGCAAGTACTCCGTGCAAGATTTTCAACTCAATGTACTTGCTACGCAAAAATGGGGGGCCCCCTCGCCGCGTCACCCCTCGGTTTTCCAAGTTTCCGTAGCCCGGGTAAGCGTTTTTGGCGAATTTAATAGTTTGGCCAAAACGCGCAACCCGGAGTTGACCTTAACCCCGGGTTGCGCATCGCAAAAGCTCGATGCTTACCCGGGCTACAAAATCTCTCCTCGCAATGAATTTGGGCGAGCTTCTGTAATCTTTACGTTTACAAATTGGCCGATAAGCCCTGCGTCGCCCGCAAAGTTAACGACACGGTTACATTCGGTGCGTCCAGACAATTCATGCGCGTGTTTCTTAGAGGGGCCCGTGACTAGAATACATTGTTCTGTCCCTACGAGAGAGTGACTGATTTTATGGGTTTGCAAGAGAATACGATTTTGCAAAACCTTGAGCCGTTCTTTTTTGATTTCTAATGGCGTGTCATCTGTTAAAGAAGCGGCTGGCGTTCCGGGTCTTGGGCTATAAAGAAAACTAAATGAATTATCAAAACCCATTTCATGAATCAAATTCATAGTGGCTTGAAAATCTTGTTCTGTTTCACCAGGAAAACCCACAATAAAATCAGAAGACAAACGGATATCTGGTCTTACTTCACGTAATTTTCTGATTTTAGATTTATATTCTAATGCGGTGTATCCGCGTTTCATCGACGATAAAATACGATCAGATCCACTCTGCACGGGTAAATGTAAATGATTCGCTAATTTAGGGACTTCTGCATAAGCTCGAATTAAATTCTCTGAGAAAGCGAGTGGGTGAGAAGTCGTAAAACGAATGCGTCCAATCATCTCGATGGCCGCGGTATACTGAATTAAAAGCGCAAGATCAGCGATTCCACCATCGTGCATGATACCTCTGTAGTCATTGACGTTTTGCCCCAGGAAATGAATTTCTCGCACACCCTGTTCCGCCAGAGCAGAAACTTCAGCGATGACATCATCAAATGGTCTACTGATTTCTTCACCACGTGTGTAAGGTACTACGCAAAAACTACAGTATTTGCTGCATCCTTCCATGATAGAGACAAAAGCGCTAGGACCCTCAGCCTTAGGTTCCGGTAATCGATCAAATTTTTCAATTTCAGGAAAGCTAATATCAACGACCGATTTATGTTTTTTAATAGCTTCATCATAAAGCTCGGGTAATCGATGCAAAGTTTGTGGACCAAAAACTATATTAACGTACGGTGCACGTTTAACAATGGATTCACCTTCTTGACTGGCTACACATCCACCCACACCAATCACAAGATTTGGTTTCTTTCGTTTTAAGTCAACCCATTGACCTAGTTGTGAAAAAACTTTTTCTTGCGCTTTTTCTCGAACAGAGCAAGTGTTGAGAAGAATCACATCCGCATCTTCGACTTGTTGTGTTACTTCCATGCCGTGAGAATGAACGAGTACGTCAGCCATTTTAGCTGAATCGTACTCATTCATTTGGCAACCATTGGTTTTAATGAATAGTTTTTTCGGAGTGTTGTTACTCATTATCATCGACAATACGGCAGTAAGTTTCTTTAATAAATGGAAGAATGATGATGGCTAATATGAACGTTATTGGAAATACACATAACGCGATATTGTAATCATGCAATGTATATACAGGGATTCCATCAGCCATTTGTCCATGCCAAGTTAAATCCAACAAAATACCGATAATAGTATGCGTAATAGGCACACCTAACATGTTTAACATGTTAGTGAAGGCAACTGCAGTGCCGCTACTACGTTTCGGACTGAGTTCTCTCACGAGAGAAAATACAGGTAAAAATCCAGATGAGAAAAACCCAAAAGCAAACAGCAAAATGTTCATCAACCAAATGGAAATTCCAGATACATATAAAATGGTTGATATAGATACTAAGCCACCGATCGCTGCGATAATCATAGGAGGTAAACGTCGTCTTAAGCGATCAGACAGCCATCCAAACAGAGGACTACCGATTAACCAACCTACGAAGATAATAGATACCATGGCAGCTGCTTCAGGACGTTCTATATTATATTTCTGTGTTAAGAAAGGGACACCCCAAAGTCCGGTAAATGCTGGAGTTGAGGTATAAACAAGACCACCATATAAAGCACCCAGCCATATTTGTTTTTTAGTAATAATTTTTAGAAAATTTTCTAAAATGGGTTGCATGTTATGACCCATCGAATGTGTCATATTCAACAGGAATTCTTGTACTTTTTTACTTTGTCCGAATATACCACCCACGGCAATGCAAATTGCAATTAAAAAAACTAAAAATCCAACAATAATCGAGGAGAAAAAGTCTTTGAGTGATTGCCAAAGAGAAAAATGTTTTGTGACATTCGTCGTTTCTTGGTTTGGTGATTCATGTGGATGTTCTTTCATAATGAACAGAAGTAAGAAAGAGATAATGATTCCAATAAATCCGAATAAAACCATACTGTCACGCCAATGTATTTTAGCAATTAAGAATGCTAAAGGTGATTCACCGACAATAGCACCAGACATTCCAAGCGTAATCACAAGGCCAGCAAGGAGAGCAAAACGATCGGAGGGAAACCAATCTGCAGCAATTTTAAAGCATCCTACCAAAGCAAATGCAGAGCCAAATCCAATCATAAACCTTGCTACTTCAGCGATAAAAAAGTGGTGTGTGATCCCAAATAAAAAAGAACCCGCTGCACAAACTATCGAAGCTAAAGTGAGTAACTTGCGGGGTCCAAAACGATCCAGTAATAAACCTACGGGTACTTGCATAATCACGTAAGAGTAGAAATAAATACTCCCTAAAATACCAAGTTGAGTTGCTGTGACAGAAAAATCGCGCATGAGTTCTGGAACCATAACGCTCGGAGAAACTTGGAGAAAGAATTCATAAAAATAGAATAAGCAGCCAAGTCCCCAAATGATCCAAGGATAAAATGTTTGGGCTAAGGCAGAGTGTTTTAAGTTGTCGTGACTAGTTGCATTCATAGATTATCCTACCAGTTTTTGCTTCAGTAATTGATTTAATTGTTGTGGGTTTGCTTTTCCTTGCGTTGCTTTCATCACTTCCCCAACAAAATACCCGAACAATTTGTCCTTCCCTGAACGATATTGTTCTAGTTGAGAAGGACTTTTTGCTAATACCTCATCAATGATTTTTTCAATCGCGGATTGGTCAGTAACTTGTTTTAATCCTTTTTGTGCAATGATTGTATCAGCATCGCCTTCTCCTTGCCACAAGGCTTCGAAGACAGTTTTCGCTATTTTCCCCGAAATCGTGTTGTCTTGGATCCGCTGCAATAAAAGAGCGAGTTTTTCAGGCGTAACAGGGGATTGTTCGATACTTAAATTATTTTGATTGAGTGCGGCTGATAAGTCGCCCATAACCCAATTCACGACTAATTTGGGGGGGACTTTACTGAGTGCGAGCGTTTTTTCAAAATACTCCGATAATTCCCGACTACTGACTAAAACGTTGGCGTCATAAGAGGAGAGTCCATATTCTCTTTCAAAGCGTTGTTGTTTTTGCTGAGGCAATTCAGGCAGATTTTCAGCGATCGTTTTGATAAATTCAGCAGATATTTCCAAAGGTAAAAGATCGGGATCTGGAAAATATCGATAATCGTTCGCTTCTTCTTTTGAACGCATGGATCGAGTTTCATTTTTTTCAGCATCATATAATCTTGTTTCTTGCGTGATTTTTCCGCCATTCTCTAGGATGCTGATTTGTCTTTCAATTTCATAATTGATTGCGCGTTCGACAAAACGAAATGAATTTACATTTTTAATTTCTGCACGAGTACCCAGTTTAGAATCACCTTTAGGTTTTATAGACACATTGGCATCGCATCGGAAAGATCCTTCTTGCATATTGCCATCACAAATATCGAGATAGCGAACGAGCGAGTGTAATGCTTTCAGATAAGAAATCGCTTCTTTTGCAGAATATAATTCAGGTTCTGAAACGATTTCAATGAGAGGAGTGCCTGCGCGGTTTAAGTCAATGCCGGAATGTCCATGAAAATTTTCATGGAGAGATTTTCCTGCATCTTCTTCTAAATGTGCGCGCGTAATACCAATACGTTTTGTCGTACCATTTTCTAAAGGGATATCTAAGTGCCCTTTAGAGACAATGGGCAATTCATATTGACTGATTTGATAACCTTTCGGCAAATCAGGATAAAAATAATTTTTGCGGGCGAAAACGGAACGCGGAGGAATCGTTGCTTCAATCGCTAAACCGAGTTTAACAGCCATTTGCACAGCTTCAGCATTCAGTACGGGTAGTACGCCAGGCATCCCTAAATCAATGGCACAGGCTTGCGTGTTCGGGAGTGCCCCATAAGCAATGGGCGCTCCTGAAAAAATCTTAGATTGAGTTTTTAATTGCGCATGTACTTCTAAACCGATAACGACATCCCACTCCATAAAATAACCCCTGAGAATTTTGATGCCAGGTTATATACCATATTATTAGCTTTAAAAAAATCCAATTATTCAAATAGATAGGCAGGGTGCTGCATTGGAGGGCTTGGCACAGATAAGTGTCATTAGTAATGATAGGTTTTTAGTTAATAACTGTCATTTGTAATGACAGTTATTATGTACTAAACTGTCATTAGTACTGACAGTTTAGGGGTGGATATAATGGATAGAACACGTTTATTAGAGATTGTTCAGGAGCAATATCAGGAGCTCAAAGCAGTACAAACTGGCACTGAGCGTGAAAAATTAAATGACATTTGTGAAGTACTCGAGTTGCCTCATGTTATTGCAATTACCGGCATGCGACGCTGCGGTAAATCCACACTCATGCATCAAGCGCTGAAACAAGTGTATGCCGACCAAGTGTATTATCTCGATTTTGAAGATGAGCGATTAATCGACTTTAATGTAAACGATTTTAATTTGCTCTATGAAATTTTTATCGAACTATTTGGCGAGAAAAAAGTTTTTTTCTTTGACGAAATTCAAGTGGTCGATAAATGGGAAAGTTACGTTCGACGAATGTATAAATCGGGGTATAAATTCATCATCAGTGGTTCAAGTGCTGAGTTGCTCAGTAGTGAGTTAAGCACGAAATTAACGGGTAGGCACGTTACGATTGAATTATTGCCTTTTTCTTTTCTGGAATATCTTAAATTTATTGAGTATCCCATTGACGTTTCTAAACCAATTCTCACCAAAGAACGTGGATTACTAAAAAATGCGTTTAATCAATATTTAAAGAAAGGTGGGATCCCTGAGTATTTAAAATATGACAACTCAGTTATTGTAAAAGGCATTTACGAAAATATTATTTATAAAGATGTCATCGTTCGATACGAAATTAAAGATGTTAAATCTTTAAGAGAACTATCTTTATGGCTACTCAGTAATTCTGGCTCACTGATTTCATATACAAAGCTTAAAAACATATTACATTTAGGTAGTATTAATACAGTAAAAAATTATATTCACTTTCTCGAAAACGCATATTTGATTTTCACAGTAGAAAAATACACATACTCAGTTGGCAGTCAGACGGTTGCACAAAAAAAAGTTTATACGATAGATACTGGTCTTATGGAAGCTATTGGGTTTCAGTTTTCAAAAAATATGGGTAAATATTTAGAAAACATCGTTTATTTGCAGTTACGTCGATCTCAACAAGCAAAGATTTACTATTACAAAACTAAAAATGATTTAGAAGTTGATTTTTGTCTTAGAGAAGATCGTAAAGTTATAATGTTGATTCAAGTCACTGAAGCTATGAATACTCCTGAAACTCGAGATCGAGAAATAAAAGCGCTCGTTGCAGCGATGAATGAATTAAAACTGCAAGAATCAATCATCATTACTCTCGATCACGCTGAAACAATAGAAATCGATAAAAAAATAATTAAAGTCATACCAATCGTGAGTTGGCTGTTGTCATAACGGGTGTCTTTTTAGTGGCTTTGGTCTCAACTATTTGACTCATTTTGATTGAAAAATCTGCCTAGTAACCTCGAATTTATTCCGGATCCATGATTTTGCGCCACTAATAGACGGTCTATTGGTGGCGCAAAATTGAAAATTTATTTACTTATTGTGCCACTAAAGGCACCATTCTTTGCAGAAAGGAATCAAAGCGATCAAGTTGATGATTTAAGAAAGTTTTTATTGGAGATGGACATAAAGTTATGAGTACTAGCAATATTATCGAATACAAAAATTATTTAGCAGAGCTCACGCTAGATATAGAGGACAATATTATTGTTGGTCGAGTTATTAATACAGCGGGCATTATTTCTTTTCATGGGGAAACAGTTAGGGAGGCAAAAGCTGCTTTTCATAATGTTCTTGATATATATCTTACCACCTGTAAAGAAGAAAACATTCTTATTCGCTAACACTTGAGGAGCCTGCTTAAATAAAATCATTTAAACATTTCTGGAGATTGTTTGTGCCAATCCGTATTTTGCTGATACTGATGAGCGACGTTTAACAATCGAGCTTCTTCAAAATAATT
>JAFEDO010000143.1 GCA_018241565.1 Pseudomonadota bacterium | reverse complement strand
GGAAAACAGTTTTTACAAATCGAGAAAACTTATAAACGAGGCCACATGGGTCTTGCTTATGAACTTGTTATTAATTCTGATCCCTGTATTTCTTATTTAATGGAAGAGAATAGTTTAACAATGCAAGTGATAGTATTAGCTCATGCTTGTTATGGGCATAATTCATTTTTTAAAAACAATTATCTTTTTAAAATCTGGAGTAATGCAGATGCTATCATCGATTACATTTTATTTGCGAAAGAATACATTGCTCAATGTGAAGAACGATATGGGATTACTGCGGTTGAAGAATTATTAGACTCCTGTCATGCTCTTATGAATTATGGTGTTGATCGTTACAAACACCCTACTCCATTAACATTACGAGAAGAAAAAATTCGCCAACAAAAACGTGAAAGATATCTTCAAACTCAAGTCAATGATTTATGGAGAACTATCCCAGGGAAAATAAAAGAAAAAGATCATTTAAAAAATCAACATTTTCCAGAAGAACCTCAAGAAAATATTCTGTATTTTATTGAAAAAAATGCCCCTTTATTGGAACCCTGGCAACGAGAAATTGTCAGAATAGTCAGAAAAATAGCCCAATATTTTTATCCACAACGTCAAACTAAACTGATGAATGAAGGATGGGCCACGTTTTGGCATTACACTTTGTTGAATAGTCTATATGATGAAGGGCTAGTAACCGATCAATTTATGTTAGATTTTTTGCAAAATCACACAAATGTTTTATACCAATTGCCTTTTGATCATCCGGCCTATTCTGGCATTAATCCCTACACTTTAGGTTATAATATTTTTCAAGACATTAAAAGAATTTGCGAATCACCGACTGATGAAGATAAAGAATGGTTCCCACAGTTATGTGGTACTCCCTGGATTGAATCCATTAAGTTTGCTATGGCTAATTTCAAAGATGAAAGCTTTATCGCACAGTACTTATCTCCAAAAGTCATCCGAGATATGAAATTGTTTTCTGTACTGGATGATCAAAGAGAACCTGATTTGATTATTTCAGCCATTCATGATGAATCAGGTTATCAAAAAATTCGAAGCATCTTATCTAAGCAATATAATTTAGGATATATCGAGCCTAATATTCAAGTACAATCAGTTGATCTTAGAGGTGATCGTTCGATTACTTTACATCATATTCAAAGCGATGAGCGACCACTCGGAAAAGATCTTGATGAGGTTTTAAAGCACTTGCATGCCTTATGGAAATTTCCGGTTAAATTAGAATCGATCAATACTCAGGGTGAAATTGTTCAAACTTACTTTTGTCCTAAAGAATAATCAGGTTGAATTAAAATGATTTAACGCTTTTTTTAAGGAATTTTTAATAGATGATTTAAATTGAGCGAGCTCCGTTTTTGAACCAAAAAATAATTTTTGATTGATTTCCAATTCCAAAGCTAAATAACGTTCCTTTGAAAATCGCTTTCTTAAGTAAGAAACCAGAGCATCAGAGTCTCCGCGATATGGATAATTAAACCTAATTTTCAAAGTTGGTTCGAGGACTAATAATGCATTCTTCCATCTTTGGGAAAAGGTTTTTTCTAGCTTTCGTTTTGGATCATATAAAAACCCAATATCATTATTTCTAATCTCTCCCTTAAGTTTCGGTGTAAATGAATGGATAGATAAGTGAATAACAAAGTTTTTTTTGATAGCTTTCTGAATAAAGCTCTCCACCGAATCTCGATAGGGATAATAATGTTGATTTAAAACCTTCTGTTTTTCTGGTTCACTGAGCTTTTTAGTGATTGATGAAAATAGTTTTTTATGGTGCAAAGAACGATTGAGATCAACTAGTAAACGACTGGTCGTTGAAAATTTATGATAATCTACCAACCCATTTTTTAAATATTTTGCAAGCTCCAATGCTCCAATGTCTAAACCATGATGTGCATTGAGCAACTTACCATGCGCTTTAAATAATTTTTTATAAGCTGGAGGTATTTCATTGCCACCATGCTCGCAAGTAATAATTAACTTTGTTTTCATAGAGCTCCAAATTAACTTTAGATATTCTACAACTATTCAGTTCATTCATGTCATCCCGGCCAAGCGCTGCAAAAACGACACTGGATCCCGGCTCTCGTGTTACAAAAACCGTAACACGAGGCCGGGATGACAAGTCATACGTGCAGCGCGCGAGCCGGGATCCAAGAAATAGAGCACCAATATAAGTTAAATCCTAAATAATTGATTTTCAGCTAAGCAATTGGCTAATTCACGATAAACGCTCATTATTTCTTCACGAGTAAACTGGTTTCCTAGACGTTTTATAATACGTTCAGCCAAATTGCCTTCTTTTAAAATTATCTGTAATGGTTCTAACCAAGATGGATCTAATTTTTCCATAACTTGATGGAATAAATGTTCCCAAAGCTCCCCTGCTGTACATGTAGACTTTTTGGTATAGCCAAAACATTTTAAATAATGAGAGTTTTTAATCGGTGTTGCTTGGCCGCTTTTTATGATTTCTAAAAATATTTCTAATAATTGTTCTTCTGTCAATTCACATTGTTCTTTTATATTAATCCATTGTTGATTCACGAGAGATTTCAATACTGTGGTTATTAACCCACAAATAGCAATATCTGCTTTGGGAGATTCTTGAACATCAAGCACACGAATTTCAATAGCATTTCGATCAAATCTAGCAATAGCCCCTCGAGAATTTAACCATTCATCCGCTAATATGCCTTCCGGATCATAAGGTCGAATAGCGTCATACATAGGATTTAATATTTTTTCTTCATACTCTTTTCTGCTTCTCACCACTTCCGGTATTAATTTCCCTGTAATAGCTGGGATACGTTCTTGATTTTTAATATAAAAATTCATTCGACTGCACACAAAATCTGTAATCTTGCCTTCTAAAATTGGCGTACTAGCTGCTAAGGCAGGCATGAGTGGAAGTAATAATCGAATGGCTGAATGCAACTTAAAGAATTCTTCATCATTGGCAAATGGCAAATTGATGTGCATGCTTTGCAAATTAGACCATCCATGTCCTTGGCAATTGAAAATCTTATTATAAGTTTCATAAATTGTCTTATCACCATGAGGCCATAGTTTTGCTTCAACATCTGGATCCATGAATGGATGAGCGGCTGTTGATAATAACTGGGCATTGAATTCTAATAAAATAGTGTTAATTCGTTTAATGTTTTTATGAAAAAAATGTGTAAGTGGCTCTAACTGTTTTGCAGGCCCATTCGTTTTGAGTTCAATAACATGTAAAACTAACTCATTAGTCCAAGCAATTTCATCTACTTCAACTTCAGTTAAGAATTCACCCGCTACTTTTTTAATCAGTTGATCGGATATTGGAAATACAGACAAGTTTTCTCTGCATACAATCATATACTCAAGTTCAATACCAAACACATCGAACAAATGAAATATCTGTGCCATATTTTTCCCTAAAATTATAATTTCTTTTTTTGAATCTCAGAAACAAAATACTGAATAATAGTATCGTAAACATTATCTTTTAATAAATTATCTTCAATTCCATGATCAATAGAAGGATTATCATTAATTTCAATGATAATCACTTGATCATTATGATGCTTGAGATCAACCCCATATAATCCATTACCGATTAAATTAGCTGCTTTTAGAGCCGTATCTATAACGACGGGAGGTACTTCTTCTAATGCGATGGCTTGATCCCCACCTTGAAAATTTTGACTAGAGTTCCAGTTATAAATTTGCCAATGCTCTTTAGCCATGAAATATTTGCAAGCAAAAAATGGTTGATTATTCAGAATCCCTATTCGCCAATCAAATTCTGTTTGAATAAATTCTTGTGCTACTAATAAATCAGATTCCTCAAAAAATTTTTCTACCTGAGATTTTAATTCATTAGGGTTTTCAATTTTGACAACACCATGTGAAAATGCACTGTCTGGCAATTTTAAAACGCATGGATACCCTAAAGCCTCTCCAACTAAATGTTTATTTTCTTTGTGCACAATCATTGTTTTTGGTGTTTTTATTTTTGCTTTTGCTAAAAGCTCTGCAAGATAAACTTTATTGGCACATTTTATAATAGACAAAGGATCATCTAAAACCGTTAAGCCTTCTGCTGTAGCGCGACGTGCAAATCGATAGGTATAGTGATTAACGACGGTCGTCGTTCGAATAAATAAAGCATCAAATTCAGCAATACGTGAGTAATCGTCTTTGGTAATTACTCTTGTTCTAAACCCATGTGACTCAGCACGATCAATAAATTTATTGATCGCCCATTGATTTGAGGGTGGGTTTTTTTCATCTTGATCAACCAAAATAGCCAGGTCATATAGGTAATTTATTTTTTTTCCGTGATATAAGCGTTTCTTTGAAAAGTAGTCATTAGCAATTTCTAAAAAATATTTATGATGACTTTCTGGGATTTCATTGATTTGTAGCAATGTAATATTTT
>JAFEDO010000142.1 GCA_018241565.1 Pseudomonadota bacterium | reverse complement strand
CTGGCATTAGATTATGGGGTCCGTCAAAACATGATTCAACGAGGACATAAAGTATTGTTGGAAGCCATTGGCGGTGGGATGACATGGGGTTCAATTTTGGTGACTTACTAATATGACTAATTCAAAACTTGCATTTGTATTTCCGGGGCAAGGTGCTCAATCGATTGGAATGACCAGCGAATTATCAAAAAGATTTCCAAGTATTAAAAAAACATTTTCAGAAGCGACAGATATTTTAGGATATGATCTTTGGGAATTAGTGCAAGAAGGTCCCGCTGAAAAATTAGATTTAACGAATTACACGCAACCCGCTTTATTAGTCGCTGAAATAGCCATATGGCAAGTATGGCGTGAAGAATCCAAAGAACTTCCGAGTTTATTAGCAGGGCATAGTTTAGGAGAATATTCTGCGTTAGTTTGTGCAGAAGCCATTAGTTTTGCCGATGCCGTTCGATTGGTTGCAGAACGTGGACGACTCATGCAAACGGCAGTACCTGCAGGTCAAGGTGCGATGGCTGCGATTATTGGTTTGGAAGACGCTGTGATTCATGAAATTTGTGATGAAGCCTCTGAAGGAGAAGTTGTTTCTGCGGCGAATTTTAATTCTATTGGACAAGTAGTCATTGCTGGTAAACAAACAGCGGTTGATCGTGCTATTGAAAAAGCAAAAGCACATGGCGCAAAGATTGCAAAAAAACTACCGGTCAGTGTTCCTTCGCATTGTTTCCTAATGCAACCAGCTGCCGAACAATTTTTAAAATATTTGGAAAAATTTAAAATCCATAAACCTAAAATCCCCGTGATTCATAACTCTGACGTTAAGACGCACGAAGATCCCAATCAAATTAAAATAGCCTTAGTCGAACAATTATATTCTCCTGTGCAATGGGTTAAGACCATTCAAAAAATGGCAGAACAGGGCATTGAAAAGATTGTGGATTGTGGTCCGGGTAAAGTATTAACAGGATTGAATAAACGAATCACGGATAAAGTGACGACGTTGCCATTATATGATTTAGCAACGTTAGATATTGTATTAGGTAAATAATAATTTTCCCCCACCCTAACCCTCCCCCGGAGTACCGGGGGAGGGAATTGTATTTAACCTTTCTCTAGAGTACTGGGAGAGAGCGAATTGTATCGTTCCCTCCCCCCGGTACTCCGGGGGGAGGGCTAGGGTGGGGGGATCGGATCTTAAGTTACAAATTTCAAGGAGCAATAAATATGACAACCCCAAGAATCGCATTAGTCACTGGTGCAAGCCGAGGCATAGGACAAGCGATAGCGATGCAACTGGCACGAGAAGGTATGACTGTTGTCGGAACTGCGACGACAGAACAAGGCGCTGGAAAAATTTCCCAATACTTTGAAGAAGCCCGCTTAACAGGGAAGGGCATGATGCTGAATGTCAATGACACTCAAGGCATCGAACAACTTTACAAAAATATTCAAAGCGAATTCGGAGACTTAAGTATTCTCGTCAATAACGCCGCAATCACGAAAGATAATTTACTGCTACGAATGAAAACAGAAGAATGGCAAGATGTTATTGATACGAATTTAACGGCAGTTTTTCAGTTGACGCGTCTTTGCTTAAAATCCATGTTGAAAGCTCGTTGGGGACGAATTGTAAGTATTAGTTCTGTAGTAGGTTCTATGGGGAACGCAGGACAAACGAATTACGCTGCCGCAAAAGCGGGTGTTATTGGTTTCAGCAAATCATTGGCACAAGAAATTGCTTCTCGTAATATAACGGTGAATGTCGTTTCTCCGGGTTTTATCGATACGGATATGACAAAGGACTTACCGGAAGACCATCGTACAAATTTATTAAGTAGGATCCCCGCTCAACGTTTAGGAACACCCGCTGATATCGCTGACGCGGTTGCATTCTTAACCTCTGATAAAGCAAGTTACATCACTGGTGCCACTCTTCATGTGAACGGTGGGATGTATATGGAATAGAGTACTTAAGAGTTTTATCAATAAGAAATGGAATTCAAATATGACTAATATAAAATCTTATGAACTTGCTGAAAAAATTAATCAAATTTTAAAAAAAATTGAGTCTGATCCTGATTTAAAAAAAGACTTCCTAAAAGATCCTAAAAAATGTCTGGCTAATTTTCATGTTAATATTCCAAATGCGGAAATTATTGTTGAAGATCATCCTGGGTATAGTCTGTATTTTTCGATTAAACAGAAAAGTAATACTGAAAATTCTCCCTTAGATATAGAACGTTCTGATGATAAAACATTTAGAGAATATCCTTTTTCTGAGTGCCAAAATTATTAAATAGGATTTCAGCATGAATAATATACGAGATTGGCTTAATCATCTTGCCGACACTGATAGACTTCAGGTTTTTAAAGATGGTATCGATGTTCGTTTTGAAGTGATGGAATGGTTAGAAAAAATAGAAGGGAAAAAAGCAAGCTTTTTCCCCAACCCTTCTGGATATGATATTCCAATCGTAGGAGGCATTTTGGCTCAACGTAGTTGGGTTGCAGAAGCAATGAATGTCTCTACAAAAGATTTATTGTCACATATTCAAAATGCATTGCTTCACCCGTTACCTTGGAAGATAGTTAATCAAGAAAAAGCACCTGTGCATCAAGTTATTCATGATAAAAATATTGATATTAAAAAATTATTACCTATTGTGACTCATCACGAAAAAGATGCTGGACCTTATATTACCTCTGGTCTTGTTCATGGATTAAATTTAAAAACGGGCAAACAAAATACTTCAATTAACCGACTACAAATTCATGCCCCAGATAAGCTAGGTATTTTGATGTTGCCAAGGGATTTGTATGCTTATTTTTCATATGCTGAACAACAAGGTAAACCTCAACCAGTAACCATTACCATAGGGCATGATCCCATTACGAAATTAGCCTCTCAAGTGATTGCACCTCGAGATCAATCTGAACTTGAAATTGCAGGTAGCTTACGAGGAAAACCATTATCTGTTGTGAAATCTTATACCAATGATGTGTATATTCCAGCTGAAGCAGAAATTGCGATTGAAGGATTTATTTTACCAAATATTCGTGCACTAGAAGGGCCATTTGGTGAGTTTCCTAAATATTATAGTGGTGTAGATATGTTACCGGTTATTCAGATTCACTGTATTACACACAGAAATAAACCTATTTATGAAACAAATAATCCTTCGGGTCTTGAAAATATCGTTTTAGGAGGCGTTCCGCGAGAAGCATCATTTCTTGAACGTATCCAATTAAATTTTCCAAATGTTTTAGATCTTAGATTAACGCTTGGAGGAATGGGACGATATCATTTGGTTATTAAAATGAATAAACGTCAGTTTGGCGAAGGAAAAAATGTCATTTCTTGTGCTTTTGGGTGTCATTATGACATCAAACAAGTGATTGTTGTGGATGAAGATATTAATATTGACGATCAAGAACAAATTGAATGGGCTGTTGCGACTCGCTTTCAAGCCGATAGAGATCTGGTAGTTATCAATAGAGCTTTAGGTTCAAAGTTAGATCCATCTTCAAAAAAACATGAGCTAAGTTCTAAAATGGGATTAGATGCGACTAAATATTTAGATGAAGAGAATAAATTTTATGTTACGCGTGTGCCCGTCTGTGACAGTGAAGTTCTTAATGATTATATTCAACTTGGAACAGCAGTGTTTACTAACTATCTTAAAAATCGGTGATAAAAAAGAAAGAGAGTGTTCCTTTTGCTTATGAAGAACCTTTCAATATAGACAACTATGTTTCAACATTTTGATGCAAACTCCTATCAAGCCTGGATGAGAAAAATGCGTTTCATGTAGTACTGTTAGATTCCATCTTTAGCGGCAAAGCTGCAATGGAGGCTGATCCGATTGCCGATGCGAGCTAGACTCCAACCTCCGCTTTTCTGCTATACTTAATAATCTCTTAAGGTTGCTCATGTACAATTCATTTGGAATGCTTTTAAATAATTTTGTAACTTATTGATTAAATTGGAGGTTTTTATGGGGCGGCTTGAAAAAATCAGAGATCTAAAAAATCTAAGTGCGTTCGATAACTTTTTATATACGCACATTGAGAT
>JAFEDO010000141.1 GCA_018241565.1 Pseudomonadota bacterium | reverse complement strand
TTCTTTGTATGCTTTTTTTCTGATATAATGCCGTCTGATTCCATCATGATTCTCACCTATGTTTTTAAAATCCATAACTTATATTAAATTATCATTTTTTATAGGTGGGATTTTTGGGGGGATACGATTTATGCGCAATAACGAGTATTGCAAATTTAATTCATTGAATGAAAAAATTTTTAAGTATCTCTTTTTCAAAAACAAACACTTTGATTCGAGTTGCTTATCGGTGGGGTATTTTTGAATGATAATGGTTTTCGATCGATGAGTCATTTTGTTGATATGCTTTATGAGCTTTGTGGATAGCTTGTTGAAAAATTATGGGAAGATTATGTCAGTAGTGTAACAAAATGAAAATATTTATAAAATGAGTAGTTAGCATGAGTGGGTTTAGCAATTGGGAAGCGGAAGAATTACGACTACGTTCCTCCCTGATGAAATTTTTAATGGCATATGTCAGAGAGAAAAAAGTATCTTTGGAAGCAATAAGTAGGATTTTTAATATAGAAGTTACTAATATAAGTCACTTATTAAATGGTTGCATTGATTTGTTTAGCACAAAAGGACTTTTAAAAATGTTGGAAAAGATTGAATAGATAAAGCTCTCTAACCCTCGGTTTAATTAGTCATGCGTTTTGATTTTTATTTTAATGAAAGAATTAAAAATGCCTTTCAGTTGTAGAGGAAGGGTTCATGCTCGATTTTAATATTTAGCCAAACAAAAAATAGAGCGGTGGATTTTTTGAAATATAAAAAGAAAAATTATTAGCTAAGATAAAATTGAAAAATATTTGAACATCTATGTCAAGTGAATTTTAATAAGGCGTTTGAGTAGATGTCCACATAGTTATCCACAGAAATTGTGAATAACTCTCAACCACGAAATCTTCGAATTTTTTGAGCAGAATTTAAATGCAACAGCTGAAAAGTCTAGAAACTTATATTGCGTTAGCACGTGTGCATGAGTTAGCCATCTTAATAGACGACACGATTAAGTCATCTTCTTTGAATGGATAAAAATAGAAAAAATGTCTGTTTGCTCCTCCATTAGGAAGAGTAGTTTATCTAGGATACGGTTTTTTATTGGTGAGCTTGCTAGATTTAGTAATACACCAATACTCATTTTATAAAAATCCATTCTAACCAATTGATTCATTTGGTAAAAATTAAATTTAGTACAGAATCTTCCTTTAGCTATTGTATTTGGAGTAGAATCATCGCCGAAAATAAATCAGGGAATGGGATTTCCACTGAGAGTTTGGGATGGATTGAAGTGGGTTTTAAAGCGAAGGATGTTCAATCATGAGTTTGCAAGTGGGATTTTTTCCGAGAGATAGAATGAAAGCAGAGAGCGTTGATTCAGTGATAGAAAACGTTGGGATTTCAAGATCAAACATGGCCTCAGGAAAGAAAGAGAAAGACCAAGAATTAGAAGAATTATTGCGGCTCTTTTGTGAGCCTTCACCGGAGAAGCTGCCTGGTAGCTAATAGCGATATCTCAAAAATATAGATTTTAGTTGAGACAAGTAGATTGATTGAGAAGTGTTTGAGCCTGTGTAGGGCGTACATTTGAATAAGAAAAAGATAACTGTTTTTTGATTCTAAAAAATAAAAGGATTTTATTTTTAATACAACAATACAAGGAAGTACTGCTATGAGCACATTCAATTCGAGTTTAAATAGTTTATTGGTTTTCAGTGAATCGCTCAATGATTTATCCTCTCTTAAAAAACACGTCGAATATTATAAAAAATGCGTAGGTTTGATGGATATTTGGTCCGTATACAATTCAGAAGTGTTAATTGTTTTGCCTTATTTTCCCCTGAACAGCTTGCCCGCTGATTCGATATTAGAACAAGCTGATTTCTATGAAAAACAAGCCAACGAATTATCGAAGTTTTTATATTCAGAGTTTGGATTGACGTATGAGAAGATTCATATGGAATCTGGTTCTCTCGGGCAGTTAGTGACGCAATACGTTTATCGATACCAGATTGATAAAGTAATTTTGGATTTAGATGGTTTTGAGGGAGATTATTTTCCGTCGATTAAAAGAAAAGAACAGAAGGAATATTTTGAACAGGATATAGATTCATTGATGTCTTCCTATGGTATTTAAGGTATGAGGGCAGTTTTATTTACTAATAAAATTGAGTTTTGTCTGAAGAAGATGCTGGTTTTTTAGAAACGGATAAAGCCGTGATGAACTACAAACGGAAGGATTACAACGCTTAAGATGAAGCACAGATGGGCGCTTTATCTGTAGCACAAAGTTGTAAGGCATGAGATGAGTGATATGAGGTTTTAGTGAGAGAAACATATTCAATGGTTACTACTGATGAGCTTTTCTCTAAAGAAGTTCAAATTAAACCAGTAAAAGAACTTATCGAAGGCAGTGTGCTGTTGAAAGAATTGCGCATACGAGAAAATTTATCTCAAGATGCATTTGCTGCCAGAATTCAAGAGATACAAGCAAACATATCAAGAATGGAAAATGGTAAAAAACCAATTACTAAAAGCGTTGCCAAAAG
>JAFEDO010000140.1 GCA_018241565.1 Pseudomonadota bacterium | reverse complement strand
TTTTATTTCAAATGCATACAATCCATGTGGACCATAAATAATAAAATCAACTTCTAACCCTGTTTTAGTGCGCCAATAATAAAGTTGATATTCAAGATCATAGTAATCATTAATTGCTCGTAGTTCTTGTAAAAATAAAGTTTCAAGCGCTGAACCTTCAATTTCTTCCACGGTATCAATCAACCCTCTAGGTCTTATCACTTGATAAATACCTACGTCAAAGTAATAAAACTTTGGATGATTCACCGTTTGTCGCTTGGCTCGTTTGTTAAATACAGGTAATCGATAGCCAAGTAACAGATCGTCCAAAATATCAAAATACCCTGTGATAGCTTTTTGAGAAACCCCAGTATCTCTTGCAATGGCAGACATATTTAAAGTACATCCTTGAGAAAAACTAGCTATCTCTAAAAAACGAGTAAATGCAGATAGGTTTCGTGTTAAACCTTCTTGTAGAACTTCTTCACGCAGATAAGTATGAACATAAGTTTTTAAATACGCTTTAGGATCAGGCTCAGTAAAGACTGCAGGCAAGTGACCAAACTGTAATGACTTTTTCAAATCAAATTGTTCACCCAATTCTTGTACCGTTAAAGGATACATGTGATACAACAATGCCCTTCCAGACAACAGATTCACGCCTTTTTTACGTAATGCTCGCGCACTTGAACCCGTGAGCACAAACTTATAACCATGATTCTCAATTAAACGGTGAGCTTCATTTAATAACTCCGGAACTCGCTGAACTTCATCGATGATAATCCAGCCTTGATAATTCGGCGGGATTTTTTCAGTGATGCGGCTTGGCGCTGCTAAAAATTGGGTATAAACCCCTGTATCCAGTAGATCTATATAGACAGAATCAGGCAAGCTTTTTTTGATCCAATAAGTCTTTCCAGTCCCTCTTGGCCCAATCAAGAAGAAACTTTTATCATATTTCAATGGTTTTTCTATAATTCTCGATATCATGGCTCTATTTTAGCATGTTTTTTCGACTTTTGAAGTCGAAAAAGTAATAAATAGGGAAACTTGTAAGGGAGCTACAACAACACTAGATAACTTATTTACATAAAGCGACTATTTTTAGTTGCACATACATTTGAATTGTACTAATATCTTTCAATGACAAAGAAAGACAAACTAATAACTAAATTTTTATCAAAACCAAAAGACTTTACTTGGCAAGAGTTAGTAATGCTTCTTGAAAGTTTTGGATATACGCTTATAAACAGTGGAAAAACTAGTGGTTCAAGAATGCGGTTTGTGCATCCAACTTATCCTCCCGTCATGCTACACAAACCTCATCCTCGACCAATATTAAAGCGCTATCAATTAGAGGACATTATTAATTTATTGAAACAGGAAGGATTATTATGAAGGATATGATGCAATATAAGGGTTATTACGGTTCAGTACATTTTGATGATGAAGAGCCTATTTTTCATGGCAAAATCGAATTTATTCGAGCGCTCGTCAGCTATGAAGCAACTAATGCAACGAGTTTAATTAAAGCTTTTCAAGAAGCCGTCGATGATTATTTAGAAACTTGTCGCTCTCAGCAAATTACACCTGAAGTTCCATTTAAAGGCAGCTTGAATGTTCGGTTAGGCTCAGAACTTCATAGAAAAATAGTGATTGCAGCAACAAATCAACATTCAACTATTAATAAATTCATCACTGATACTTTAAGTAAAGTGGTTAATCAAAATTAATTGAATCCCGCTTATAAAAGACTTAAGTGATTCAGGTATACGTGCAGCTGAGATCAATCCCGGGTTGCGCGTCGCAAAAGCTCGACGCTTACCCGGGCTACACTAGATCCCGGCTCTCGCGTCGCAAAAGCTCGACGCTTACCCGGACTACGGCTAGATCCCGGCTCTCATGTTGCAAAAGCTCAACACTCGGCCGGGATGACAGGCCGTACGTTTCAAATGAAAAAACTCCGAGACCTTGATGCAAAAAGCGCATCAAGATCATAGTACTTAGTAATTCCCTGGACCATCTGGATGGGGACCGAAGCCATGTTGACCATGGCACTCTCGGCAATCTGAATTAAACACGTGCGCTCCCCGCTGCAGATCCGGCGCGGACTTCTTGATAACCTCAACTGTTACGGTTCCATCCTTTGCAGGCAGCACTTTCACAAAAGCTTGTCCGCCATTCTTAAACGCAATCGCCAAACCGTTTTGATGTTGCTTGCAATTCTTTATGCTTGGTTGCTGTCCGTTAGCACCTACAGGAAGCTTTGATTCGACGCTTGCCTTTACCTCTGCACGATTCATGATATCGTCGCAGCTCATAGGCGCTAGCACTGTATCTGCTAATGCACTTGTTGCAACGCTGAAACAAGCGACTATCGCAAATGCTGACCATGTTTTTTTGAATATCACTTTAATCTCCTTATAAGTTTAAAAAACGACAATATAGTAGACGACATCATTGAAGCAGTCCAACTAACCTGTGGTCTTCAATCCCTAGTGCGCATCATCCCAGTTAGAACCAACACCCACTTCAATGTGAATAGGAACATGTAAGTCGACCACATTGCACATGGCATCTTGAAGCTCGGCGACTAATTGTTCAACGTCTGATTTGGCGACTTCAAAAACTAATTCATCGTGTACTTGCATGATCATCTTGGCATCGATCTTTGTATTGCGTAACCAATCATCGACTTTAATCATGGCGAGTTTAATAATATCTGCCGCTGTGCCTTGCATAGGGGCATTAATTGCTGCTCTTTCTGCTGCGCGTTGTCGTTGGAAATTTTGAGAATTAATTTCGGGTAAATAAAGACGTCTACCAAAAATGGTTTCTACGTAACCTAATTTATGCGCTTTTTTTCGAGTATCTTCCATATAAGTTTTAACACCAGGGTATCGATGAAAATATAAATCCATATATTCTTGTGCGGCTTCTCGCGTTGTATCAATTTGTTTAGCTAATCCAAATGCTGACATACCATAAATTAAACCGAAGTTAATGGCTTTAGATTTTCGACGCTGATCTTGTGTCACTTTTTCAAGAGGAACACCAAATACTTCTGCTGCTGTGGCTTTGTGTACATCCCATCCATTGGCAAAGGCTTTTAGTAATCCTTTATCTTGTGATAAGTGCGCCATGATACGTAATTCAATTTGTGAATAATCCGCTGAAACAATTTGATATCCTTGCGGCGCGATGAATGCTTTTCGAATGCGACGTCCTTCTTCGGTACGCACAGGAATATTTTGGAGATTCGGATCTGTTGAAGATAATCTTCCCGTCGACGCTACTGCTTGATTATAAGAAGTATGGACTCGACCTGTTTTTGGATTCACTTGCTTGGGTAATGCATCTGTATAAGTAGATTTTAATTTTGTTAAGCTACGATAGTCGACGATTACTTTGGGCAATGGATAATCATAAGCTAATTCTTGCAGCACTGCTTCTGCTGTGGATGGTTGACCTGTGGGTGTTTTTTGCATGACAGGGATTTTTAGTTTTTCAAATAAAATCGTTTGTAATTGTTTGGGTGAACTTAAATTAAAAACTTCGCCTGCAATTTTATACGCTTTTTCTTCTAGCTCTTTAATTCTTATTTCTAATTCTTGGCTTTGAGCATTTAATAATTCAATATCGATCAAAACACCATTACGTTCTATATGCGATAGAACAGGCACTAATGGCATTTCTATGGATTCAAAAACATGACGCAATCCTTTTTCATGCTGTATTTTAGGCCATAAAGTCTCATGGAGTTGTAGAGTGATATCGGCATCTTCAGCGGCATAGGGGGAGGCTTCTTCTAATTTGATTTGATTAAACGTCAGTTGCTTACTGCCTTTTCCTGCAATTTGTTCAAAGTGAATCGTTGACTTTCCGAGATATTTAAGTGCTAAGGAATCCATATCGTGTCTGCCTGCGGTGCTGTTCAACACATACGACTCTAACATGGTATCAAAAGCGACTCCTTGAACGTTAATGCCATAATTTGCAAAGACTTCCATATCATATTTTATGTTTTGACCAATCTTTTTGAGCTCAGGGTCTTCCAACAAGGGCTTTATCGCGTTTAAAACTTCATTTCGATCTAATTGTTTCGGCGCACCGTCATAATCATGTGCTAAAGGCACATAAGCTGCTTCGTCTGCTTTCACAGAAAAAGAGATACCCACTAATTCTGCTGTTAATGAATTTAAATCTGTTGTTTCTGTATCAATGGCAAAGAGTTTCGATTTTTTTAATTTTGTTAACCACGTATCGAATTGTTTTTGATTTAAAATAGTTTCATATTGGTTAGGTAATTTTTCTTTTTTCTCTTTGACAGATCCTTTGAGTAATTCTTCTAACCATCCTTTAAATTCTAATTGTTTAAATAATTCTATCAGTAATTCACGGTTGGGTTCTGTCGGTTTTAAATCTGTGGGCTCGCTAGAAAGCTTCACATCTTTTTTAATCGTGACTAATTCACGAGATAAAGGTATCTGCGGCAATGCAGCTCGTAAATTTTCTCCGACTTTACCTTTAATTTCATCAGCATGCGCAATGATTTTATCGAGTGAATGATATTGTTCTAACCATTTCACCGCTGTTTTTGGGCCAACACCTACGACACCGGGAATATTATCTGAGGTATCCCCCATCAGTGTGAGGTAATCAATGATTTGATTGGGTTTAATCCCGAATTTACCTTTCACGCCAGCTTCGTCGAGTACGGTATTACTCATGGTATTTATTAAAGTAACGTGCTTATCCACGAGTTGAGCCATATCTTTATCACCGGTTGAAATCACTGTTTTCATGCCTTGCTCAGTCGCACGAATAGCCAGTGTCCCAATTACATCGTCGGCTTCAACCCCCTCTACCATTAATAAGGGCAAGCCCATCGCTTCAATCACTTCAATCAAAGGTTCAAACTGAATCGTTAAATCATCCGGCATGGCTGATCGATTTGCTTTATATTCCGGGTATAATTCATCTCGAAATGTTTTACCCTTGGTATCAAAAACTACAGCCATATATTCAGGCTGGTAATCTTTGATGAGACGGCGAATCATATTGATGACGCCGTAGACGGCACCCGTAGGTTCCCCGCGAGAATTAGCGAGTGGTGGTAAAGCGTGAAAAGCCCGGTAAAAATAAGAAGAACCGTCGATGAGAATGAATGGGGGTTTCATAGTATTTTGGCTTCCAAATAAATATTTGTTGGCTGTTATACAACAATTTAAACGATAAAAAAAGTAAGTTTATCATTAGAATTAGGAATGATCATGTCAGTACATACCATCATTGAATTTTCAGAGTTAGAAGAATTTTTAAAGCATTATTCGTTAGGAACGCTGAAACATTTTGAAGGGGTCTACCCTGGAGTAACTAATACGATTTATGCATTTACGACTGAACAAGGTAAATATATTCTAACTTTGTTTGAAGAATTAAAATATTCTGAATTGACGTTTTATATTGAGCTCATTAATTATTTTGCCGATCAAGGTTTACCAACACCCAGAGTTATTCCTGATCGAAATGGCACACTCGCAGGAACATTAAAAAACAAACCTGCTGTTGCCATGGAATTTTTGCTAGGAAATATGATTGAGCATGCCTCAAAAGAACAGTGCTATGCAATAGGAAAAGCTTTAGGAGAGCTACATAGCGTGGGACGATTATTCCCTCAAAAACCAGTAACCACTAAAGGTAGCCAATGGCGAGAACAATCTGCTGAGAAATTGTATCCTGTATTATCTTCTGAAGATGCTGCCTTGTTAAGAAGTGAAATAGCGTTCCATAAAATGCATGCTTTCACTTTAATTTCAGATCCAAATACCCATCACAAAAATATTTTATCTGATTTAACCATGCCTCAAGGCATTATTCACGCGGATTTATTTCGTGAAAATGTTTTATTCACAGGTAATCAATTAACGGGATTATTAGATTTTTATTATGCTTGTTATGATTATTTATTATATGACTTAGCGGTCGTCATCAATGATTGGTGTATTCATGAAGACTTTTCTTTAGATAAGGAAAAAATTCATGAAGTGATTCGAGGTTACGAAACTTATCGCATACTAACTGATGAGGAAAAGAAACACTTCAATACTATGTTAAGGTTAGCCGCTTTACGCTTTTGGTTGTCGCGTCTCTTAGATTTTCATTTCACGCCTAAGAAACCGAATATAAAAAGCAAAGACCCTAATGAGTTCAAAATGATTTTATTGAAACATATTCAGTAGAAGCAATGGGCTCTGACCCCACGACTACTCTGTAACTATTCAAATGCCAGTGCTTTGTTCTTTGGATCCCGGCTCTCATGCCACAAAAGCTTGGCATTCGGCCGGGATGACAGAGGCAGGCGCAACGGGGTCTAATAGTATGGACCCACCCATCTATAAAAAGGCTTCGTAATGAGCCAGAATGAGAACGTAAAAATTTTCATTTCAATAGGAGGGAGGGTCCAATGAGAGATATTAAAGTACTGGGGATAG
>JAFEDO010000013.1 GCA_018241565.1 Pseudomonadota bacterium | reverse complement strand
TCCCTCCACCGGTACTCCGGGGGAGGGTTAGGGTGGGGGCCATGTTAAAAAATTCTCGTTGGTTTTTGTTAGTGTTATTACTGCTGGTGATTGATCAAGCGACTAAATTGCTCATGGTAAAGTATCTTGGTTATAACGAACCTGTCTTTGTCTTACCATTTTTGAATTTCACACTGATTTATAATACCGGGGCTGCATTTAGCTTAGCAAGTCACGCGAGTGGTTGGCAGCAATGGCTATTTGGTGGAATTGCGTTAGTTGTTAGTATGGCGTTGATGGTTTGGATTTACCAGTTACCTGCAAAAGCTTGGAAATCGGGATTATGTTTTTCTATGATTTTGGCAGGTGCTCTAGGTAACTTAATCGATAGAGTTTTTCATAAACACGTCATCGATTTTATTCAACTCCATTGGGAACATTATTATTTCCCCGTCTTTAATCTAGCAGATACTTGGATCACTCTAGGCGCGTTTATCTTGATTATCTCATTAGTTAGAAAGTAATTTTTTAAGATATTCTCATAAGGGTACTAGGTCGCTGGGCGTAAAAATACAACACAAGAAAAGAATCATGATTTTAATTCGAGAGGTTTAAGTACACTTGTAGAAGAAGATGTGTCCGTCGTTAGTTGAATACGTGAGTCATTAGATGCTTGAATTATAGCTTGAGACAGGCAAATGCTAACTGCTAAAGGGAATGTCGGCAAATTTGGTGTCGTTAAAAGAGTCGCCGTCAAAGACGGCTGTAAAGATAGTTTTAAATCAGGAGCATATTCAAGAATATTTCTGTTTCCTCCGCCCAAATCTACTCTATAGTTTTCTAATTCACAAAATTCATGGACATCATTAACAACGGTATGTGGTAAATTTAATCCAAGAATTTCTGCAATTTCTCTACAGATCACCGCACGTTGCGCGCAAACACCTTTTTTTTCTTTGAGCATTAAATTAAGTACTAGAACTGTAGATGCTTCATAATGCTGAGTAAGGTTCTCATCTTCAAACTCGTGGAAAAATATTTGCAAAACAATTAATTTTCTATCCAATGATAAAGAAGAAAAATGAGATTTTAATACGTTCTCTTTTTCTAAATGATTAAATTGAAAGTCTCTTAAACAAGATAGACAAACTTGTTCCACTTCACTTAATTGAGTTTGACTATCACATTCAATGATAGGTTGTTTTCCTGCATGTAATTTATAAGATACTTCGTAAGTATCATTTTCAACGACAGCTAATGGCATCACATAATATTGCTTTGCACTTTTGGAATAACCCAACTTATGTAGGAATTCTGCTTTGAAATCACTAATCCTATCATTTATAGTTAATGTTGTTAGAGGGATCCATTCATTCACTTTACCTCTTAAGGGTAGTTTCGGCACTGGACGCGTAGATGCTTCTGTTAAATTTTTATCGGTTACCCCGGGCAAGTTATCTTCACTAATATCCTGCGGAAAATCTAAAGTTATCGTTCCTCCCATTTGATGAGAAGAAACATATATCCCTCGACGATAATGGCTTGGGGGAACATCATCAAAAAGCCTAATTGCTGTTAAAAGATCATTATTTTTGATCTGAGCAGAAAGAGAATAAGATGATGGTACTCTATGGATTGGGTTGGATGACTCTAACTTTAGAGAATATTTCTCATCTATTATTTTCGGATCTATATGCGGAGAACAGATTTGTTCAAATATTTGTTGGCCGACTGTTTTTTCAGATTTTATCCATCCTCGCTGTTCACTCAATTTTTCAGAAAGCTTATTTTTTGAATTTTCACTAAACACTTGAAGTAGATCGTAGATTGCAGCAGCCTTTTTATAATTTGCATCGACTAAATCCGTTAAATATTCTCGAAAAGATAAAAATGTATTCCATCGGCTTTTAGATTCAATAGGAACTTTTTTATCAAGCTCTAACGTAAAAAAATGTGCATCACCGGATCCGTCATGTAATAGAGGATTTTTTAGCTGCATTATCTTTTGTTTCAGGATACGTTTTTTTGATGTATTAAAAAACATGATGCCCATTTCCTGTGTGATCTCAATTTAATTGTAATCTACGTACATTTAATGCTGGTTGCTTTAAAGACATTTGGATGATTTATTAAAGCGATCATTATTTCGAATCACCATTAAGTGTAGTTCATTTTTTTATAAATGTTGTAAAAGTACAACACCAAGAAAAAAAGAGCTTACCTTACCAACAATCTTTTACTGTGCCAGTTCCCGTTTGATTTTTTATTCCCAAGCTATCTAATGTGAGTGAATCACATAAAGTGTCTTTTGTATTGTTCGGAGTTGCTTTGAGTGAAAAATCTGTGGTGTTTTGAGTGGTGATGCTAAGGGTATACCATCCTTCGGGAGATTGATTAGACGCGAGCACATCTGTATCGAGATTTCCTGAACCGATTGTGGCACCAGCATAAGTGTGATGTTGAAAAAAATAATGTTCCATTTGAGCAGCTAGGTTGAGTAACGCAGTTTGTCCATCGATGCGTCGAGTTTTAATGATATATTTTTCATAGGATGGAAAGGCGAGGGTAGCGAGTATACCAATGATGGTTATGACGATGATAAGTTCGATGAGGGTGAAACCGAGAGATTTTTTGGAGTTGAACATAGTTGTAGCCCGGATAAGCGCTAGCGAAATCCGGGGATCCTTTCTAGGATCGATCCCCGGGTTTCGCTAGCGCTCACCCGGGCTACATTGAATATATCCAGAGCGTGGTGGTTATATCTTCCCTGTGACCTTTGCATTCAGTCCTAACTGAGCGGCAAGCTCGCTAGACATAGAAGTGCCTAAGCGATTTGCGAATCTTTCTAAGACGTTTGGTTTTACGGTGTAATCAATGATGTTACTGTTTTTGATAACATCTCTAGCGACTGATCCCGCGCTACCAAATCCATCAATGAGTCCTAATTCTTTGGCGCGCGTTCCCGTCCAAAATAAACCAGAGAATATTTCAGGCGTTACTTTCAATCGAGTTCCTCGACCTTGCATGACTCGATCTTCAAATTGAGTATGCACGCTATCTAACATGCTCTGCATTATCTGCTTTTGTTCGGGTTCTAGTGGCGAGAATGGATCCATGAATCCTTTGTTTTTACCAGCAGTGATTAACCGTCTTTCTACGCCTACTTTTTGTAAAATATCAACAAATCCAAATCCATTATAAAGCACGCCAATCGAGCCGACTAAGCTTGCTGGATTTGCATAAATTTCATCAGCGGCAGCAGCAATATAGTAGGCAGCTGAAGCACATAAATCGGTACATACGGCATAAACTTTAGTCTTAGGATAAAGCTTTCGTAAGCGGGTAATTTCATTGAAAACGTAATCGGCTTGTACAGGACTGCCCCCTGGGCTATTGATACGAAGGATAATGCCTACGGTTAATTTATCTTTGAAAGCTTCTCGTAAACTTCGGGCTGCATTATCGGCTGTATCTGCTTCGTCTTCGATAGGGCCAAATATATCGATTAAAGCAACATGAGGCTTGTTGGTTTTTTCATTCCCCTCTTGGTCGTTTTTATAGAATGCAAATACGAGCCAAACGAACAATATAATGAAGGCTAATTTAAAAAATATACTCCATCGGCGCTTACGTTTTTTCTCTTTGAGGTAGTCTGTAGCCAATTGTTGTATGAGTTTGGCTTCCCAAGTTGCGTTTGGTGTACTATTTTGTTCGGTCATGGAGGTTCCTTTAAGGTTAAGGTAGGGCAAGAATTTTGGTGTGCATTCTACGGAATATCTAAGACCCAGTACAGAGAGATTTTACAGTGGCCTTGAATACTCGATTAAACATCCTCATTTACATGAAAATGAACTAACTGGTGGGAGAAAGACCTCATGCGTATGGATAAATTGACGGCGAAATTTCAAGAAGCTTTGGCTGATGCCCAATCTTTAGCGGTAGGGGCTGATAACTCCTTCATGGAACCGATTCATGTACTGAAAGCGCTGATGGACCAAGAAGGCGGCATCGTGACGCCTTTGTTGACTCGAGCAAAAGTTAATTTAAATCAATTACGCGCACAGTTAGATGATGCATTAACTCAATTACCCAAAGTAGAAGGGACTGCAGGTGAAGTACACGTCTCAAATGATTTGAATCGAATACTCAATTTAACTGACAAACTCGCACAACAACGCAAAGATGCCTATATTTCCAGTGAATTATTTATTTTAGCGCTAGTCGATGATAAAAGTTATGCCGGTGAAATTTTAAGAAAAGCCGGTGCGAAAAAAGCGGCGATTGAAGCAGCTATTCAAGAAGTGCGTGGAGGAGAAAAAATGGATGATCCTAATGCAGAAGAAAGATTACAAGCTTTAGAAAAATATACGATCGATTTAACAAAACGCGCCGAAGAAGGAAAAATAGATCCCGTGATTGGTCGTGATGATGTGATACGTCGCACAATTCAAGTACTGCAACGTCGAACGAAAAATAACCCCGTTCTAATTGGTCAGCCTGGTGTGGGAAAAACAGCAATTGTAGAAGGATTGGCGCAACGCATCGTGAATGGTGAAGTACCAGAAAGTTTGAAAGATAAACGATTACTTTCGTTGGATATGGGTGCATTAATCGCTGGTGCGAAATTCCGAGGAGAATTTGAAGAACGTTTAAAAGCCGTATTAAAAGATTTAGCGAAGCAAGAAGGACAAATTATTTTATTCATCGATGAATTACACACGATGGTTGGTGCAGGTAAAGCAGAAGGCGCTATGGATGCTGGAAACATGTTAAAGCCTGCATTAGCGAGAGGAGAATTACATTGTATCGGTGCGACAACCTTAGATGAATATCGTCAGTACGTAGAAAAAGATGCTGCATTAGAAAGACGATTCCAGCCAATTATAGTCAACGAACCTAGCGTAGAAGATACCATTGCAATCTTACGAGGATTAAAGCAACGCTACGAAGTACATCACGGTATTGAAATCACAGATCCAGCGTTAGTTTCTGCAGCTACTTTATCTCATCGATATATTAGTAGTCGACAATTACCAGATAAAGCAATTGATTTAATGGATGAAGCGGGTAGCCGTATTCGTATGGAAATCGATTCTAAGCCAGAAGAAATGGATAAAATGGAACGCCGATTAATTCAATTAAAAATTGAAAGAGAAGCTTTGAAAAAAGAACATGATGATGCTTCTAAAAAACGACTGGAAGTTCTAGAGACTCAAATTAAAAAATTAGAAAAAGAATTTTCTGATTTAGAAGAAATTTGGAAAGCAGAAAAAGCCGCATTACAAGGTACTAAACACATCAAGGCAGACTTAGAGAAAGCGCAAATAGAATTAGAAGCAGCGAGAAGAGCTTCTGATTTAGCCCGCATGTCAGAATTGCAATATGGCCGAATTCCTGAGTTGCAAAAACAGTTAGAAGCGGCATCTAAAGTAGAAAAGAAAGAAACAAAATTATTGAGAAACAAAGTAACAGAAGAAGAAATCGCGGAAGTGGTTTCTAAATGGACCGGTATTCCTGTTTCAAAAATGTTAGAAGGTGAACGAGAAAAATTATTGCATATGGAAGAATTTCTACATAAAAGAATCATTGGTCAAGATCAAGCGGTGGATGCCGTGTCTGATGCGATTAGACGTTCTCGTGCCGGTTTATCTGATCCGAATCGTCCTATTGGTTCATTTTTATTTTTAGGGCCAACGGGAGTTGGGAAAACAGAACTCTGTAAAGCATTAGCCACATTTTTATTTGATACTGAAGAAGCGATGATTCGAATTGATATGTCTGAGTTTATGGAAAAACATTCTGTCGCACGATTAATTGGTGCCCCTCCCGGATATGTTGGTTATGAAGAAGGCGGGTATTTAACAGAAGCTGTTCGAAGAAAACCTTATTCAGTGATCTTGTTAGATGAAGTCGAAAAAGCACATTCCGATGTATTTAATGTGTTACTACAAGTGTTGGATGATGGACGATTAACCGATGGTCAAGGACGTACAGTGGATTTTCGAAATACGGTTGTTGTAATGACTTCCAATTTGGGTTCGCATTTGATCCAGGAATTAGGAATGACAGATTATAAGAAAATGAAAGAAACCGTGATGGAAGTTGTTGCGAAACATTTCCGACCGGAGTTTATTAATAGGATTGATGACGCAGTTGTTTTCCACGCGTTGGGCTTCGAGCAAATTAAAGAAATTGTAGAGATCCAAGTTCAATCTTTGAAAAATCGATTACAACAAAAAGATTTCTTATTAGACGTTACACCAGATGCGTTAGAGTTTTTATCGATTACAGGTTATGACCCTGTCTACGGTGCGAGACCTTTGAAACGCGCTATTCAACAGTACTTAGAAAATCCGCTCGCCAAAGATATTTTAAGCGGCAAATTTACGCCAGGAGAAGCGATTAAAGTGGGTAAAAGCAAGGATGGGTTAACGTTTTCGACTAAGAAAAGCAGATGATCTTAGAGGTTTTGCGTTGTACGCTTGACGTACAACATATAAGGTGTAATAATTATCATGATAAGGAATTTCAAAGATAGAAAAGTGAAAGATTTGTTTGAAGGGGAACGAATTCTTGAATGGCAGTTTTTTCAAAAGCAAGCTGAAAAAAGATTACAAATCCTTGATTCTGCTACTTGTCTTGGCGATTTAAAGTTTTTACCAAGTAATCACTTTGAAGCGTTAAAAGGGAATCGAAAAGGGCAATATAGTATTAGGATTAATAAACAGTGGCGGATTTGTTTTACTTGGGTAAACAATGAGGCTTGTGATGTGGAAATAGTGGATTATCACTGAAGGAGCTTGTGTGTCTAATCGAATGAGAGCTATACATCCAGGAGAAATTCTAGCGGATGAACTGAAGGAATTAAATTTATCTGCGAATGCTTTCGCGCAAGCGCTTAAAGTCCCAGCTAATCGTATTAGCGGAATTTTAAATAAACAGCGGGCTATTACGGCGGATACGGCATTAAGATTAGCTCGTTATTTTGGAACAACTTCTGAGTTCTGGTTAAACTTACAGATGACTTATGATCTTAAAATTGCTAAACAAAAATTTGGTAAGAAAATAGAAAAAGAAGTTGAAGCTAGAGATGCTGCATAGGGTATTTTTATGAGAAAGAAATTTGAAAAATCTATTTGTTTAAGCAAAAAGACAGATAAATTGCCAGTTTGTGAAAGATGGTTATTTGAGAATGAGTCTGCATTAAAACGGCTTAAACAGGGACTGACGGACGCGGCAGAAGGCCGAGTTGTTGAACGAGGTGGTTTTGAAAAATATCTTGATAAAGATTAGTTTAATCGATTAGTCAATTTTTGAGCTACACTTAAATTAGAGCAGCAGTTTAGGAGTTTTTACTGTGAGGCTGTTTAAGTGTTTGATTGTATTTGTTTTTGTAGGGTTTTTGGCTGGATATTTAGTATCCGAGGTCGCTGCGGCGCCAAAAAACCAGGAACCTCAAAAGTCTCCTTCGACTCAGAAATCGAGTAAAGCTTCACCAAAAAGTACGATACCGAAAGCTATAGTGATTACACCCGGCATGTCGCCAGGGTCTATTGATATTCAAAAAGCGTCTCGTGCAGTAGAAAATATAATACTTCCAACATCTTCATCTGATCAAACAAACGATAACCTTCAACAAATACGTAACCAGCAAAATCAGAGCGTACAATCTTCCACTGATGCAGTTAAAAGGGATGCTGCAAAAGCCGTTCCAGCTCTTCGCTAAAACCATCCAGCGGGCTTGATAATTTCCAGTAATTTCATCAAGTTTTTTCCTTCAGCGGTTTTGTTTTTCTCCCAATAAACTTCAATATAACTTTTCAAAATATATTGATATTTAGTCGTCGTTAATATTTTTAATATCTTTTTGGCATGTTGTAAATCTCTAGGAACTTTCGAGTTACATCGTTGAAACAACACGGCGGCTAAAGCAGCAGCGTATGAAGCTTGTCTCGCTTCAGAGGCTGGTATGAAGTAATGAAGAATCTGTTCTATCGCACGGTCTTGATCCCATTCGTGCCATTGTCGATAAAAATCCATCACTTCCTTTTTAATATCATCGATGTTAGTGCTCAGTTGTTGTTTCATCAATAACAGCATCATAAGTGCCGGTACACAAGCTTCAACATTTGCCCAAGAACAGTTACCCGCCGTTTGAGGCGTCATCGGAAGCTCTGTGATAAATTGTAATTCCAAAGCTTGATCAATACCGTTCAGCACGAAGTTTTCATTATGTTTTTGGTAGAGTAAATATTTATAAAATTCTGGTGTTAATCGATCGGGATTTTTCATGCGGTAAATAGCAACCCCAATATTATTAGTTTCATTGCGATCACATTTGATAAACCAATTTTCAAATCGTACCCATGTAATGGCATGACCTTCATACGCGATTGGTAGTATAAGAGGATCTTTTTTTATTAACAAAGGATTGATTTGATCGCTGAATTTTTCAATGTTCACGGTATAGTGACGATACTTTACTAATTCAGAAGCAACTTTCAAAGCATTAATAATTTTTTTCAAATGATTAAAATAATTTCGTAAATGTTTGGCGGTATAGTGATTTTGATAACGCGTTAATGAATCTTGAATAATGCCTAAAGTGAATTCTAAGAAAAACCCTTCAAAATCGAGCAAAATCATGCGCTCTGATGGCGTGACAATATGTACTTGCCCATTTAATTCATATCGATGTCCTAATAATTTTAAATGAATGTAGTCCTGCGCAAAATTCAAATCGCCACCATATTGATACAATAGTTGTTTTAATTTTTTCTGTCCGCGTAGCAGTGGGAACGCTAAAACAGGTTGAGCACTATAGTTGTAAGCATTCGGATCGGCTTTATGTTCTAAATACAATTGGCAGAGTGGAATATTATTATTTTCAACAGCCCAGTGTAAGGGACTATTGCCTGTCGCATCTCTCAAACTCACACTGGCTTTTTGATCGATGAGTAATTCTGCAATATCATTTTTATTCATTAAGGTCGCTTCGATTAATGGTGTAAAACCATATTTATCGATTTCGTCGACTTCCACTCCTTGCTTCAGAAGTTTAATGACTTTGGCTTTTGTTCCATACAGTATTTCGTCGGAGAGAGACATAACAGTCCTTCAATTAATTTAATTATCTGTATTCTATTCTCTGGATCCCGGCTCGCGCGCTGCACGTATAACTTGTCATCCCGGCCTCGTGTTACGGTTTTTGTAACACGAGAGCCGGGAGCCAGCGTCGTTTTTGCAGCGCTTGGCCGGGATGACAGAAGATCGCTGAAATACCTTAAGTATTATCCAGATTTGGGAAGATACGTAAATTAAATTATCGGATAGGCGAGGGAGCTGGAGCCATACCTTTTCTAAGTCCGAGAACATTCTCCAGTTTTTGGCGTAGTTGTGGGGCTAAATGAGGAGCCAATTGTTCGGCTTCCAGTAGGAATTTTTCAAGAGCGTTCTGGTTTTCTGCAGGTAAGGGTTTATCGACCCCGGCAAAATAAGCATGTGCAGCTAGAGGGTGGTCTTCAAATAATTTCGTTAGTTCATTAACAAATTGCTCGGTTTGTTCGCGTAAGAAGGGTCTTTCTGCCTGGCTATTGCTGTCATACTGATCAAAAAAATAAGCCATCCTCGACGTAATATCGTTCAGTAAGGTTGCTGGAGAAGGGGTTGTGTCAGCCATCTGGGTTCCTGGTTAATCAGTAGAACTACTAGTAAGTATATAGTATGGGTGAATTAAAATTTTTCAATAGAGGAATATAATTAATTTCCCAAGGCTTAGAAAGGGTTGGAGAATGGCTTATTGGTATTAAAAACAGGAACCTTCCATTGGGAATGGAAGGTTTTGCCTATAACCTTCCATTGACAATGGAAGGTTTGGCGTCTAACCTTCCATTATGAATGGAAGGTTTCATATATAACCCTCTATTCCCAATGGAGGCCCTTTGACATGCCAATAGCCGCAGAATTGTTGAAACTCATCATAGCTGACCAACGAGAAACAGAGCAGTTGCCCTCTGAATACTATCATCGTGATGTTGAAGCTAAGCTGAATGAGTTAACCACCAATAAAGAAATTATTGTTATGACGGGTATACGTCGTTCGGGGAAATCTGTATTACTCCAACAAATTCGTCACCAAGCGAAAGAGCAAGATTATTATTTCAATTTTGAAGATGAACGTTTAGCAACATTTGCTGTAGAAGATTTTCAGAAACTATATGAAGTATTTATTGAATTATTTGGCGTTCAAAAGACGTTTTATTTTGATGAAATTCAAAATATTCCCGGTTGGGAGCAATTTGTTAGACGACTTTATAATGCCAACAACAAAATTTATCTCACGGGTTCAAATGCCACACTTTTTAGTGAAGAGCTAGGGACACGGTTAACAGGGCGTTATATCCCTGTTCGTGTTTATCCTTTTTCATTTCATGAGTTTTCTTATTATAAAGAACCAGAAATTTTCGAAAAGAAAAATTACTCTACGATACAAGTGGGCGAAATAAAAAAATTATTTTCTGAGTATTGCCGTCTGGGTG
>JAFEDO010000139.1 GCA_018241565.1 Pseudomonadota bacterium | reverse complement strand
TAAATATTCATGCCTCAGCAGAAGTTGGTAGTTGGCAATATATTCCTAAGAAGGGGAGCTTAGATATGGGTGCACAAATTGATTTGTTGTTTGATCGAGATGATAGCATTATCACAATTTGTGAAGTTAAGTATACACAACAGCATCCCTATCAACTTACAAAAGAAGAAGCAGCTGCACTCATTAAAAAAGTGGAAGTATTTAAAGCACGAACTAAAACAAAAAAACAAATTCAAATTGCATTAATTACTAATATGCCAATAAAAGAAACTATGTATTCAGAAGAAATTATTGCACATCGAGTGACATTGAGTGATTTGATCAATTAAACAAATCATGTATTTGTTTGAATACACCGAATATCGCGCTTTAAAGTAGGAAAAAAAATAGAATTTAAAGTATTTTGGTTTTAATCAACGACGAAAACAAAGTTTTTTTAAAAAAATTCAAATCTGTACTATTATTAATAGGTAGCAATTTAAAAAATAAAACAACCTACTGGGGTGCTCTATGTTTCTCAGAAAAAAACTACTGTGTTTGTTCTTCCTTCTGCCGTTTTTGTTTCTCAATGAAGCTCATGCCATGGATCCCAAGCAAATCTACAAAACGGTGAGTGAATCCGTATTTTTGGTCGTATCTCCTAAATTTATAGGAAATTCCAATACGGTAGGGAATGTGACTCAAGGAAGTGCCGTTGCAATTGCGCCAAATATACTGGCAACAAATTGCCATGTGGCTTTATCTGGAAATTTAGTGCTAGCTAGAAAAAATCAAAAACTTTTCAAATTACAACTCGTTTATCAAGATCCACAACATGATCTTTGTTTGCTAGGAACAAAGGATGGGAACTTTAAGCCTGTTAAAATTAAACCTTCTGCAGAAGTTGATATTGGAGAAGAAGTGTATGCGATTGGTAATCCAGAAGGGTTAGAAAAAACAATTTCCAGAGGATTATTATCTAATAAAGATAACGCCATTTTACAAACAGACGCTTCAACGAGTCCAGGTTCTAGTGGTGGTGGTTTATTTGATTCTGATGGAAATTTAATTGGTATTACGACAGGAAAAGTTCGTGGTGAAAATATTGGTTTCGCTATTCCCAGTGAGTGGGTTATTCAAGCTTTAAAGAGTGTTGACCTTACAAAAATTACATGGGAAAAGGCGCCTGAAGTACAAATCCAAGCAAAATCTCAGAATCCTTTAGAAAAGATCATTACAAATTCACCTGTGCTTAAAACATTTGGTGATAATGGAATTACTCTTTATAAAAATCAAAATCAATGTTTGGTATTTATTCCAGGGAGAGATCAAGAAAATCAAATTGTCAGTTATGCTGTTTGGTTCCCCAAAAATCCAAATACAATCATGTTTTTACCAACCTCAAAAACGATACAAGAAGGATTGCAAATATTTCAAGCATTCTTAGCGATTCCTAATAAAATATTTGGTATTAGTTTTAGTTATATTTTGATTAACAATCAGTTAGCTAATTTATATCGTGCGCAATGGGTAGATCCCAATAAAATGCTATTTTCATTCTCTAATCAAAATATTTCTGGTGTATTAACGAGAGTTAATGGTTTTGCTGTGCAATACAGGGATTTATATTCTGCTTCAGGTTACAGACAAGTTCAGTTCGGATTATCAGGAATGAATGCAGCAGTCGCTGCATCACAAACGGATTGTAAAAATTAAATGAGGTTTCATGATGCGAAGTAAAGAAGCAGATGCGTTTATCAAGGAAATTCAATCAAGAAAAACCCCGTATGAAAAGGAAGTTTGTGGTATTCAATTAAGAATCGATCAACATGTTTTTCCTACCGGTGAAGTAGGAGAATTGTTTTATGAAGCACTCATGAACCCTATTCATGGAATAAAACCAAATGAAACTGTTTTAGATTATGGAACAGGGGCTGGGTATCTTGCTATTCAAGCAGCAAAACTCGGCGCCCAAGTGATCGCTATAGACATTAGCTCAAAAGCTTTGGCTTGTGCCAATTATAATATTACAAAAAACAATGTTTCTGAAAAAATACAGACTAGACAAGGTAACGCATTTGAATCCATTAAACCTGGAGAAAAATTCGATTTAATTTTAGCAGGAATTCCCTGGGAAGATGCAAAACCACAAAGTGCACTAGAAATGGCTTTTTACGATGAAAACTTTGAAATGCGAAAAGCTCTTTTTAAAAGCGCCAAAAACAGATTAACAAAACAAGGCCGAATACTATCTTCCTATTCAAAACGAGTCCAAGAGTCTCATCCAATAGAATCATTTCTAGAGGGCTATGATTATTTCATCATTTCTGAAAAAAACATTCGTGGCGAACCACACTATATTTACTGCATTCAGCCTAAGAAAAATTTATGGTAACTAAAAAATAGCAAATAGCTGTAAATACCCATCTTTCAATCTCTAGACAGAACAATATGAGGAATTATTGATTTATTGTCCTACTTAGAATAACCTGCTCAGACAGAAAAAATCAGGGAGAATCAGTGTTAAATAGGATAATTACATTGTAGTAAAGGTTTTTAAATGAATGAAGAAAGTGCTGTAAGATATATTCAATTATTTTGGCGAAAACGTAGAGCTAAGGAAGAAAAAATTTACGATGATTATCGTAGGGTTCAAAAATCGGGGGGATTTTACCACTTAATTCTAAAATTAAAAAAAATCACTCCACCTGCCTTACTGGAAAGTGAAGGAGATACTCTGGTCAATGAGCTAACCAATTATTGTGTCACCACTGAAAATAAACATGGTTTACGAATGATTGCCTATGTTTTATTTGCTGATAAAAAATCTGAACTGACCTTCGACTGTGAAACAAGACCGATTGTTTTCTTATTATATTGTGTCTTTAGTGATTTAAATACTTCTGCAAGAGATATTGCCTTCGTGTTACGCGATTTATTTACAAGTAGTAAAAGGATCTTAGGTAAATCAATAAAGGAAAACCAGAAAAAATTGCCAGAAAATAGGTATTGGGGTGATTGGGTAAATGCATCTGGAAAAAAGGAAAAAGAAGAATCTGATATGGTTCACATCTCACATGGTGGGGGGCTTTTTTATATCATTGACTTCTTAACTGGTCGTAAACCAGGTTATGCCTTAGAGGCTTATGGTTTGGGTTTACAGGTTGCTCCATCAGATGATGAAAATGGTTTTTATTACCAAAGAGCAAATGAATACGCTATTCAGAGTTTTTTACAGAGAGGTTTTTTCGATTTACCTGCGACACTAAAAGCGACGATATCTTGTAAATCTTTGATGCCTGCGAAAAACTGTTATGAAGCTGGACTACGCCCTGAATACACAAGTAAATTAAATGGTGTATCAATTGAAGAACTTGTTCTTAAATCGGATAGTTTTGCAGCTACATGGCCTGGGGTAATGCGTTTTAATCCTGATTTTATAAAAAATCGTTACGGAACCAAGTATCCTATACAACAAGTACGTCTTTCAGCATCACTTGCAAGACTGTTTAAACTGAAGCGGCTAGAGATTCAAGAAGAAGAATATGATGGTCATCGTATTTCTGATAATCCCAGATTCCAAATAAAAATTTAGCAGAATCCTGTGGCACTAAGTTAAAAATATGAATTAACTACGGTAATTATATTGTGGTAAAGATTTTTAAATGAATAATGAAAGTCCTACAAAGGATATTTAATTATATAGACTAGCTATTGAGAAACAAATAGAAACCCAACGGACGGTATCAAAGCTAATATGCAAGGAATGAGACAATTCTCTTTGCGAAACCTTAAAAATAAGGAATTATTGATTTGTTGTCTTTTCTAGAATAGATTTCCAAAATCAAGATCAAACAAATGGAGCGTGCTATGGAAGCAAAAAATATGATTGAAGGATTTATGAATCAATTATGGGTTGAAAAGGATATTACTGCCATCGATCGTTTTTTTACGACCGAAACCATTATTCATAGTTCATTAAGGACTGCAACAGGGCCTCATGAAATGCGCGATATTGTTGAGCGTTGGCTCGAAGCGTTTCCAGATCTGCATTGTACTTGGGATGATTGGATCTCAGAAAAAGATAAAGTCATGGTTCGCTGGCATGCCAGAGGAACGCATCTTGGAGAATTTTTAAATTTCCCAGCTACAAAAAATAAGATTCATTACATGGGCGTCAGTATTTATCGGTTACAAGATAATAAGATTGCTGAGTATTGGGGAATCGTTGATATGCATACATTGGTGAATCAGATTAATGGCATATGATATCTCTGATCTCATAGCCATTTTTTTAGATCAAACGAATCACCTTTTAACACCATAAAGGGTACGCCGAAGGTTCCTGCTCGACCACAAGCATCATTCACATTGTAAGGCACATAGATGTTGCTCATTATATGATAATATTCAAGTTCATTGATGCTTGGTTTTTTAGCGTAAGTTTTCCACTGTGAAAAAATATGATTTCCAGTTATCCACCACTTGCCAATATACACCTGACTATTATCGCGTGATTTTCGAAAAACTACGGTTCCATCTTTAGCAAAAAATAACTCGTAGACCGAATGACTATGACAGGTATGTCCTAGCATTGTATTATTGACAACTAATGCTTTTAATTTCTTTTCAGTCAGTGGTTGGCTTTTTTGGAGAAACGTCTGTACAGCAGGCGGTACTTGCGTAAAAAAGTCTTCCTCGCTTTGCATAGCAGTGGCTATAGACACCATGAAAATAAGCATTGCAAAAAATAGAGTCCATTTTTTTATATTCATAATCACTTATCTTCTTTAATTATTTCGATGTGGTGCATATTAACCCAAAAAATATTTTTTATAAATACATATGCAATTACTCAATTTTTGAGATGATGAGTGGCAGCATTTTCTGCATGAATAATTATAAATTTTTTGATTTGTTTTTTAGGCAGTATTTTGATAAATACTCTTTATCACTATGACATTAATTTTTTATAAACATTACTTAGGGTTTCAATATGACATTATCTTCCCCGAAAAATAAAGTCTGTTGGTTTGTATTTCAAGATGATAAGTTATTACTAAAAGAAAATAATGGCCTATGTGATGAAGCTGAGCTTGCTTTAATAACTCCCTATATTTTGAGATCTTTCAAATTAGGAACATTTGGTACGATTGAATATTACGCTGCTGAAATTCACAAAGAAACTTTTATTCCAACTACAATTGATCTTGTTCCATTACGAAAAGCATTACAACTATTTAATCATGAAGAATACGGTATAGTTGTTAAAGCTTATTCCATCATTAACTGGGATAAGAATCATCAATTTTGTAGTCGATGTGGTAGTACAACAGTGCATCGATCTAAAAGTTTTGAGCGAGAATGTACGTCTTGTGAACTTAAATTTTTTCCGCGTATATCGCCTTCAATTATTGTTCTTATTAAGAAAAACGATCATCTGCTGATGGCAAGAGGCCCACATTTTTCACCAGGTATTTATGGTCTTATCGCAGGATTTGTTGAAGTAGGAGAAAGTATTGAAGAAGCCGTACATCGTGAGGTAAGAGAAGAAGTTGGATTGAAAATAAAAAATTTATCATATTTTGGTTCTCAAGCATGGCCTTTTCCTGATTCATTGATGATAGCATTTACAGCTGATTACGAATCAGGTGAAATTGTTATAGATAAGAATGAAATTGAAAATGCAAATTGGTATAAATATGATAATTTACCAGGGCGGCCATCGATGAGTGTTAGTATTGCATCAAAGCTAATCGATAATTTTATTAATTTTTTTGAGAATAAATAAAGTATTTGCATCAAAAATAGTTGAACAATTAATTAATGGTTTCATTTTTTGAAAAAAATAAATTCTACTGGTCTGCTGAAATTATTTAATTGAATATCCATCATAACTAGAAGATATTAATTTTGTCTGTGACTACATAAAGAGTCATTTGAAATAACGATAATTCTTTCATTCTGAGAGAAATTTACTGAAATCAATTATTTCGGAGAAATAACCGCTCTCTATAACTTTTTCATGCACACCATTAACATGAATCAGAACGGGCCTACATGAAAATCCTTTAGGATAATGCAGATTTTTTATTTTTTTCTGCATTTCTGAAATGATATTAGTTTGAATTTCAGACTTTGAGAATTTTATTTCGCAAATATAAAGATCAAATTTAGTTTGTATTAAATAATCAATTTGACAACCAGCAAGCCTCTCGGTTTTTCTTTGAAAGAATGGGTTGTCTGAAACGATATCTGCAGAATTTATTTTTAACAATTTTTTAATATAATAACGGTTTTTGAGAACTAAGTTTTCAAATTGTAAGCCCATAATGGTTTCCCAGGCTGGCAATGTGATAAGAGATTTAAATGCAAACTCATTGTTTTCAATTTTTAATTTATGTTTATCAATGTATTTCAAATAAAAACGTAGGTAATTATCACTTAATCTAAAATGACTGAGTCTAGACGTTTCTCCAGAATCAAATTCCCAGGTGTAGTCACGAGTAATAAAGCCAGATTTTATGAGATTATCTAATTGCTTACTAACAAAGCCCGTTCTTTTAATTTTGAGGTTTTTACAAATATCTTTTATTTCAAGAGCGCCATTTGCCAGTACTTCAATAATGCGTTTGTAAGTTCGGGAACTTTTTGAAAATAAATCAGAAAATATTTCATTAAATTCATTGACTAGTGGGCCACCTTTTAAAAAGCAAAGATCTTTAATGTTTTCTTCCGCATTGAGTTTAGGCTTAATCTCTTCAAGGTAGCGAGGAACCCCACCAGTTACCGAAAGAATTTTTAACTTCTCATAAGAGGAAATATGCTTGCCTGCTGTTGACCAAAACTCATTGCAAACAGATAATGGAAGTTCTTCTAGAGTCAATCTATAAGATATTCTGCCAACGAATCCAGTGCTTGATAAAATATTCTCTTCAATCCAAACGGAAGCTGAACCACATAATACTAAAATGAGTTTAGGATTTTTTTTGAAGTATAAGTCCCAAGCATTTTTCAATTTTCCTAAGAAGTCAGGGTCTTCCGATCCCATCCAAGAAATTTCATCAAACAGGATAATGATTCGGCCTTGTTTTGTTTTTTCAGCGAGCAATGAAAACAATTTATTCCAATCATCGGCTTTTACTTCTGGTAGCCCAGTTTGGATACTCAGTTGACTCGCGAATTCATCACGTTGAGATTGTTCGGTCGTTTCAGGAGTAGGTAATATTCCGGCAAATGAATAGAATGTATGGTTTTTCGCGAACTCTTCAATTAATCGGCTTTTCCCAATTCGCCTTCTGCCTCGTACAACGACTAGGCTGGCCGAATTCTTTTTAAGAAGTTTTTCGAGTGCTTCTAATTCTTCCTCGCGACCGATAAAGGGTGCTGACATAGTGATCTCCTGCGAGACTCTTCAAAAACACTACTAATAATCGACAAATGTCGATTATTAGTACCAAAATCTAGAGGCAACTTTACTACTAATAATCGACAAATGTCAATTATTAGTACCAAAATCCGGGGTTAACTTTACTACTAATAATCGACAAATGTCAATTATTAGTACCAAAATCCAGGGGTAATTTTACTACTAATAATCGACAAATGCTGATTATTAGTAGTGAAATGAATGAAACTTGAATTTACAGTCAGGTCGGGTTTGGCTAAAATGCGTACTCTTTTAAAAGGTAACAGAATTATGAATCGCCCATCACACGATACAAGAGTCAATATCATTACAGGATAGCGAGGCACACAAACATGTTTTGTGTGCCGGCTAAAACTCTCTATGTTTTATTCGGCACTTTTACTTTTTAAGTGCTCTCTTCCTTTCTTTTGAGAGCCATTTTTTTAAATAGAATTTTTGAGGTGTCGAACATGATAGCGTTACAAAACTTAACAAAAAACTACGGCAGTCGAGTTATTTTAAATGCCGTATCATATCTCTTTCCATCCAAAGGTCGTGTGGCTTTAGTCGGTGCAAACGGTGCCGGTAAAACCACTTTATTAAATATTATTTGTGGGCTTGAACAAGCGGATAACGGTACGGTTGTTAAACCCAAGAATGTTGTTATGGGTTACCTGCCGCAGGAACCTAATCCAAATCCAAAAGATACTATTCTAGAAGAGTGTATGACGGGTGCTCATCGTCTTTATGAATTGAAACAACATTTGGATCACGTATTACATCGCATGCAAGATCATTACTCTGATAGTCTCTATGAAAGTTATGAAAAAGCGGAAGATGAATTTCGAAAATCTAGTGGATATTCCTTAGAGTCTGATGCAAAAGGTTTATTAATTGGTTTAGGGTTTTCTCAAGAACAGCTTCTGCAACACCCCACTGCATTATCGGGTGGATGGCGAATGCGTTTGGAATTGGCAAAACTATTAATTAATAAACCCGATGTTTTGATTTTGGATGAACCAACTAACCATCTTGATTTGCCGAGTATGATTTGGCTAGAAAATGAATTGCTCCAATATGAAGGAACTTTAGTTTTTGTTTCACACGATAGAGCATTACTCAATCGGCTCTCTACAATCACTTTGCATTTGAACCAAGGTGTGCTGACGCCGTATACGGGAAATTTTGATGCATTCTTAGAGCAGCGCGAATTGATACAAAGTCAAAATCAACAAACTGTTAAAAATATTCAAAAGCGTGCAGAAGAAGTAGAAAGTTTTATTAAACGTTTTGGAGCGAAAGCATCTAAAGCAGCACAAGCGCGCAGCCGAATGAAAATGTTGGGTCGATTAAGAGATTTAGAAGAAAGCGTGATGATTGAAGAAGATCCAGCAGAAATTGCTATTCGTTTAAAAGTAGAAGTGACGAGTGGTAAAAATGTGGTGTCTTTAAAAAATGTCAGTATTGGTTATGAAAAGCCGCTAGCAAGCCATCTATCACTAGAGATTATGCGAGGCAGTAAGATTGCAGTGGTTGGTGCTAATGGTATTGGGAAGTCTACATTATTAAAAAGTATTGTTGGGAATATTCCATTCTTGAGTGGTGAATATCAATTAGGACATAATGTGACGATGGCTTATTATGCGCAAGATTATTTAGATTGGTTAGATGCAGAGCGATCAGCATTAGAAAATGTATTAGCTGCTAACACAAAAATGACAGAACAACGTGCACGTGGTTTGTTAGGCGCATTTTTAATTCGTAAAGACAATGTATTCAAACCTTTGAAAGTTTTTTCAGGGGGAGAAAAAAGTCGTATCGGATTAAGTTGCTTGCTGTCTAAAGAAGCGAATTTTTTAATACTCGATGAGCCGACTAACCATTTAGATATGTCTAGCATAGAAAATCTTGCGATGGCATTGGATGAATTTCCAGGGACGGTGTTGATGGTAAGTCATAACCGAGATTTTATAGAGCAAGTTTGTACACATATTTTTGAAATATCTGGACCGAGATATGGTCAGCTTTATAAAATTGAGGATTTTAATAAGGGCTGATCAGTTGCTTGGTATTTTGTATGTGTTTGTCATCCTGCGGCGTGCTTGTCATCCTGAGCGCAGCGAAGGATCTCAGTGTTATCATTGAGATCCTTCGCTGCGCTCAGGATGACAAGATTCGCTTGGAATGCAGCATATTAATAAATCAATGTGAGAAAAAACATGACCATGAAAAAAAATCTTGAAAAATGGAGTCTCAACGATTTCGATCTTCGATTAATTGATTTAGCTTTAGCTGAAGACTTAGGCGATGCATTTCAAGACATTACGACAGAAACTTTATTTCTTGAAACAACACAAATTTTCAACGCAAGAATTATTTCTAAAAATCCTGAACCTATTATTATTTGTGGATTACCAGTCGTTTCAGAAATTTTATCCAAATTTTCAAGTTCATGTTTCATGAAAACTCATTTCAAAGATGGAGAAGTATTATCATCGGGTGAAACGTTACTAACATTGACAGGTACTGCTCGTGAATTGTTAATGGCAGAAAGAACGATTTTAAATTTCTTACAACGACTCTGTGCTGTTGCTACGTTAACTTCAAAGTTTGTTAAAGCGGTTGAAGGTACAGCATTAAAAATTCTAGATACCCGAAAAACAACACCAGGATTTCGTCATTTAGAAAAATATGCCGTTTATTGTGGTGGGGGAGTCAATCACCGTGTTGGACTATATGATGCTTTATTAATTAAGGATACGCATATTGATTTGTTAGGCGGCGTATCAAATACATTAGAAAAATTACCGCATACCATGGAGCACTTGTTTCCTGTCATTATTGAAATTCGTACGTTAAATGAATTATCAATCGTTTTAAATAATGGGCGAGATAAAATCACGCGAATTCTATTAGATAATATGTCACTTTCTGAAATGTCAGAAGCAGCTTTACTATGCCGAGGGATATTCCCGACAGAAGCTTCAGGCAATATTAGTTTGAATAACATCTTGGATATTGCGAAAACCAATGTAGACTATGCATCGATTGGAAAATTAACCCATTCTGCTGGTAGTGTTGATTTATCGATGAAATGTGATTTTTAAATAAACTGTAAGGGTGATCCATTGACGGTACTCACATTTAACGAATTACTTTTTGGAGTTTCATTTTTTGCAGGCATCATCGGGGCTTTAACAGGTCTTGGTGGTGGTGTGATTTTAACGCCAGCACTAGTTTTGTTATTTGGAGTCAATATCCACTACGCCATGGGTGCTTCACTCATTTCTGTGATTGCTACGTCTTCAGGTACTGCAGTTGCCTATTTGAAAGAAGGATTTACCAATATGCGTATTGGTATGTTCTTAGAAACAGGTACAGTGATAGGCGCATTAATCGGTGCTTTATTAATTTCATTTTTTTCAAAATCAGCGCTTTCATTAATTTTTGGCGTGGTATTAATTTTGTCGGCTTATTTAACTTGGCGACATAAAACAATAGAACAACCATCTGGTAACTCACATCCTTGGGCCGTTGCACTGAAATTGGAAGGCACATATCCGACATCGACAGGCACAAAATCTTATTCAGTCCAACGTGTTCCTCTAGCATGGGGCGTCATGTCTTTTGCGGGGTTAATATCAGGATTATTAGGTATTGGTTCAGGCGCATTGAAAGTATTAGCGATGGATCACGTGATGCAACTCCCTTATAAAGTTGCAACAACGACGAGTAATTTTATTATTGGGATCACAGCAGCGGTGAGCGCAGGGATTTATTTTGCAAACGGATATGTAGACCCCATTATTACATTTCCCGTCGTGATTGGTGTGACATTAGGTGCTTTTACAGGGACAAAAATTTTAGTGAGAGTTCGCAGTACAACCTTACGTACCATATTTATTGTTGTTATTGTAATACTGGCCATTCAAATGATTTACAAAGGGTTAGCAGGCAGCTTATGACAAATGAACGATTTGAATTATTGATTGGTCAGTTATTATTTGTAGGGATCATTATCTCGATTGTTTTAATGATGGTTGGCGGTGTTGCTTATTTGTGGGAGCATGGTTCTGAAGTAATGCAATATCAAACTTTTCAGGGAGAACCTACAACATTCACTACGATTCGTGGAATTTGGCATGATGCAATCAATCTTGCTCCCAGAGGATTAATCCAACTGGGCTTATTATTTTTTGTAGTCGCTCAAGTATTACGAATCGTTCTCACCACAGGATTTTTTATTAAATTACGCGATTGGAAATTTATTTTAATTAGCCTATTTATTCTAGCAGTCACAAGTTATAGTTTTTTCTGGCGGTTTTGAGTTTTGTCCTAATTTGCTGCTTCGGTTGATTTCTAGTTTCCATAAAGTCAGGTGAGAATTGGTTAACACTATCAAGTAATGATTGCCAAGGATTGTCTTTGGGAATCAAAACAAGGGTATTTCCAATTTTCCTTATGAAAACCTCGTCTCCAGGAAGATGGAATTCTTTGGGAAATCTGACGGCTTGTCTACGCCTATTTTGAAATACTGTGGCGGTTTTCATCGGAGACTCCTATTTCTGTGAGAAGTACATATTTGGAAGGTTGTGATATCTCTATTTGTTCTTATGTAGAAGCTGATAAGTTACTTTATCCGTTGCTAAGAGTAGCTTATTAGGGTGGTTATAAAAAGAATTCTGCAAATTATTTCCGAAGAGTGAGAAATCAAAAAAACGGTATTTTTATCAAAAAGCCAAAAAGGTTAAAAAAAAATCACTCTGAAAACTTTCTCTCAAAAAACAACTGAACGTTGCTTTCAAAAAAATCTTTATAAATCAGATTATTAAGAAGTATCATTCTGAATTTTTGTAAGATTAATATTCAATTTCCCGAAAGTCGAATGGTGAATTTCCTACAAAATTTTGAGATATATCTCACAAGAAAATCATCCTTTTGCCATAGACAACGCTGAAAAATAGTCTTTACAATATGTCTCTTTTTTTGAGATAGTGATTTATCTAAATGGTAATGTTATTTTTTAATATATGGGAAGTTATAACTGGTGTGCGGAAGGATTAACGTACATGAGTGGGATCTTAAAAGGAGCTGTAACATGAGAAGAAGACAAGGTAGGAGCTTTGCCAGCCATT
>JAFEDO010000138.1 GCA_018241565.1 Pseudomonadota bacterium | reverse complement strand
TAAAATGGTCGTGAATTAACGTGCCTTTATAAGCGGGAAGAATATCCATGGCTTCGATGGCTTCTGTTCCTCGTTTTGCATGAACCCCATAGCTAGTTAAATAAGTTGTACTAGCCACATGACACCAATACAACTTTTTCATCACTCGTAAACTAGTTTCATCACTATGTAAGCATTCTGCAGATTGCAGTAATTGCTTTATCGTTTTTTCAACCATACTTAATCGTGAAAAACATTGTTTTACTGTTTTTACTAAAGTACCTTGACTTAAGTGATGACCAAATACATCTTCAAAAAATTCAGATAATCGGTTATATGGCAGTAGCTGATATTGATTTAAATAAGTTATCAATGATTTTATCCCAGGACCATATTGAGTAGGTTGTTCTACATTTTCTGGAAAGTGACTTTTGTTTTTTCTGCGGCATCTTGGACATATTTTCTTTTCAATAATGTGCTCTACTACTTTAATTTCCATAGATGGAATGTCGAATACTTGACGTCGTTCCTCTTCACTAGACTCGACATCTGATAGCGAAAGATGACAATACCTACAGGCTTTGACTCGATGAAAAATTCGTTCATTAGGCTTTGCCCGACACTTTAATCGACTGCCAGAACGCCCTAGCTGGCTACCTGCTCATTTTCCACTTTTACCTCGTAAATTTTTAGGTACTGGCTTCTTAAAACCGTCACTGGACGGAGGTTTACTGCTATTTCCACTATTTTTTGCAATTTGTCCTTCTAATTGTTTCACTCGTTCTTTCAATTCCCTTACTTCTGCTTTTAACAATTGCGCTCGTTCCCATAGAGCTTGGATAAGCGAGTCCTTTTTCGCTTCACTAAATTGTTTTAAATCAGACAGTTTTTCTAGCACTTTATGAGACTTTTTTCTTTAAACTCAATTCTCTCTGAAGTCTGATCTCATTATTTTTATTGTCAATACCCTTTGCTTATTCTTTCAAGAAGGAGGTGGCAGGGGTGAATAGTTACCAATTAATATTAAAAAAATTAAAGAAATTGGTATTTATTTTCAAAAAAAACCATAAAATATGGCAAACTTGCTACTCTGAAGGTTAAACCACTTAAAGAATAAGGTTAAAATCTGGATTTTTGCCGATTTATTTTTAGGTATTCACGATAGGAAATAATCTTTTCCTTTTGAATATTAAACTCGAGGGGATCTTGAATGATGGTGTAGTAATAATTTTCTAGTCCTTGAGTGACTTGAGCCGGCTGAAGAAAAGTGGAAGGATCGGACCAGTCGACTGTTTTCAAACTGGTACTGTCAGAAAAGCACGGGATCTTTCTCCCTGATTTCAAATCGTCTAAAACAGACTCTGGGGCTTTATTATCTAAAGCGATTTCATAATGTAAGTTTAAATCTTGTCGATTTTTGACAATTAAGCAACTTAAATTGGCTTCTTTATCTAATAATAAGAAGCTTCCACTGCTATCTGTCAAATAAAATTCAGCGATGTTGTTTTCATCGCATATTTTTTTGAAAAATTGTGTAAAAGATGGATCTCGTAAGCAAGCCACGGAAGAGACTGATACCATACCAACAATCAGAGCAGACATTTGTTGAAAATATTTTTGCTGTAATTTTTTAACGGCTTGTATGATAGCCAGCGAAACATTTTTGGTATTTTTTTCGATATAACAGTCAATAATACCTTCATTAAAAGCGTCTAAAACAGAATGCTCATGCGCGCGACCTGTTAATAAAATTTTCTTCACCGGTTTATTTTGTATTTTTTCACAGAATTCCAAGCCATTCATCCCAGGCATCGCATAATCAACAACAATAACAGAAACTTCTGAAAATCTTTGAGGATTGTAAATTTCAGAATGTATTGTCGCTAAATTTAAATTAACGGTTTGGTTAGTCGCAGGACAAGCATGGCTATCTAAGTACTCTGTGACACAACGACGGCTTAAATAGTCAGGTGATCGATAATCTGCATATAAGGAATCTAATGCATCATGAGGTGAGTCATACATCTGAAATGCCATGGTGTCTTCTAACTGCAAAGTCAGATTAATTAAGAATTCTCGACTATCATCCACAAAAAACATAGTGCTGGGAAAATAAGCGGCCGGTATTTCAGAATAAAGCATTACTTTTAGTCCTTCTTAGAAAAATTAAATCTAAAGCTACGCTCTAAACTCTAGAGCGTCAGCAGAATGCTTAACAAATAGGATGTCGATATATTTCTATGATATCAACACCATCAATTACAACAAAGTCGTTAAATCAACTGCGCTTTAAGGTATGTATGAATTCGTTTTTTTGTGATGCATTCAAGGATAAGAAGATTTTTTCTGCTTCGAGATCCAGTTGCTCAGAATAACGCATGTGCTTTTCCACTATTTTGAGTCAGTAAAAAGCTTTTATCTGAACTTAAACGCATTGTCATATCCTCTAAAAATATATTCATGAGAGACAGCTTATTGTTAAAGTTAAAATACCAAGTTGTTTGATTAAATGATGCTGTTTTTTTAAGAAAGCAGTACAATCAACCATTCTTGAATAAGTATCCGTGTAAGCTTATATTCTTTGTTTGCTTCAAAGAATATACGATGCTAAATCGCTGCATCTAATGTTATAAAGACACGTTTTTAACAACCCATGGTTTTTTAAATACAAAACCAATACCCTTTCTTTCAATTAAAGACCCTACTCGTCATAGCATAATAAAAACATTGGGAATAATATAAGTATGCCTATCGGAAGTTGGGTATTATAGAAAATGTGTTTGTGATGTGTAGCAGATAATCAGAGTAATTGCAACAAAACCAAAACTAAAACCATGTGACAAGCTTTGCTAAAGACAATGTAAGATTGGAAAGGGGTGGGCAGTTAATAGGTTAAAATGGTGGAGGTACTTAGATGATTAATTACTACGATGTTCTCAAAATTTCTCTCAATGCATCAGATCTTGAAATTAAAAAAAGCTTACAAAAAACTAGCTATGAAATATACGCACCTGCCTGTGCCAGAGTATTCCACGGATTATAATATAAGGGAGCTTTCAGAGGTTGAAGTAGAGGAATTCAAGCAGATCCAAATTGCTTATGAAGTACTCATTAATCCAATATCAAGAACTCAGTACGATATGAAAATGGCAAGGGAAAGTGATTTAACTAGCTCGCAGATATTAAGATCTTAAATAGTAAAAAGAAGAGGCTCTTTAAAATTTAATTTTGCAGCGATACAAGAAGTTCGGAAAATTATTAATAAAAACACATATACTCTATGTTAGGATTTTCAATTGACTAGGATATAAAAAAATACCTAATGCACTGAATCAAATATTTTTCGGTGAAAGTTCGAGCAATTTGAACTCTCTTGTCAACCGTGAATGATAAACAATAACACGCTGACGCACCATAAAAGGCAGGAGACAACGAGAGGCGAATAAGTATAGAAAAAGGAATGGATACGGAGTCTTATACCCCATAATAATTATTGCAAATTTAATTCATTGAATGACAAAAAATTCTAAGTATCTCTTTTTCAAAAACAAGCGTTTTGATTCAAATTGCTTATCGTTTTGGTATTTTTGAATTATAATTATGTGCGAACGATGAGTCATTTTGTTGATATGCTTTATGAGCTAAATTGGATAGCTTGTTGAAAAATCATTGGAAGATTATGTCAATAATAGAGCAAAATGAAAATATTTATAAAGTGCTTGGATTTAGCGATTGGGAAGCGGAAGAATTACAATTACGTTCCTCCCTGATGAAATTTTTAATGGCGTATGTCAGAGAGAAAAAACTCTCTTTGGAAGCAGCAAGTAGGCTTTTTAATATAGAAGTTATTAATATGAGCCATTTATTAAATGGTCGCATGGATTTGTTTAGTACAAAAGGACTTTTAAAAATGTTGGAAAAGATTGAATAGATAAAGGGAGCTCCTTGCCCCTCGGTTTAATCAGTCATGCGTTTTGATTTTTATTTTAGTGAAAGAATTAAAAGTGCTTTTCAGCTGTAGGGGAAGGATTCGTGCTCGATTTTAATATTTAGCTAAACAAAAAATAAAGCTGCGGACTTCTTGAAATACAAAAAGAAAAATTATTAGCTAGGATAAAATTGAAAAATATTTGAACATCTGTGTCAAGTGAATTTTAATAAGGCGTTTGAGTAGATATCCACATAGTTATCCACAGAAATTGTGAATAACTCTCAACTACGAAATCTTCGAATTTTTTTGAGCAGAATTTAAATGCAACAGCCACAAAGCTTGCAAATTATACTGCGTTAGCACGCGTGTATGAGTCAGTTATCTCCAATAGACGACACAATTCAATATTCTCTTTCGAATAGATAAAAATAGAAGAAATGCCTGTTTGCTTTTTCATTAGGAAGAATAGTTTATCCAGGACACGGTTTTTTTATTGGTAAGCTTGGTAGATTTAGTAATACCCCAATACTCATTTTATAAAAATCTATTCTAACCAATTGATTCATTTGGTAAAAATTAAATTTAGTACAGAATCTTCCTTTAGCTATTGTATTTGGAGTAGAATCATCGCCGAAAATGAATTTGGGAATGGGATTTCCACTGAGAGTTTGGGATGGATTTGAAGTGAGTTTTAAAGCGAAGGATGTTCAATCATGAGTTTGCAAGTGGGATTTTTTCCGAAAGATAGAATGAAAGAAGAGAGCGTTGATTCAGTGGTAGAAAGCGTTGGGATTTCGAAGTCAAACATAATCTCTGGGAAAAAAGACCAAGAATTAGAAGAATTGTTGCGGCTCTTTTGTGAGCCTTCACCAGAGAAGTTGCCTGGTAGTTAATAGCAATATCTCAAAGATAAGGATTTTATTTAGTCAATAAATTGATTAAGGAATGCTTCAAGTCTGCGTAAGACGTGCGTTTGAATAAGAAAAAGATAGCCGTTTTTTAGTTCTAGAAAATAAAAAGATTTTATTTTTAACAACAATACATGGAAGTACTACTATGAGCACATTCAATTCGAGTTTAAATAGTTTATTGGTTTTCAGTGAATCGCTAAATGATTTGTCTTCTCTTAAAAAACACGTCGAATATTACAAAAAATGCGTAGGTTTGATGGATATTTGGTCCGTATACTATTCAGAAGTGTTAATTGTTTTGCCTTATTTTCCTTTGAACAGTTTATCCGTCAATTCAGTATTGGAACAAACTGATTTCTATGAAAGACAAGCTAAAGAATTATCCAAGTTTTTATACTCAGAATTTAATTTAACGTATGAGAAGATTCATATGGAGTCTGGTTCTCTTGAGAAATTAGTAACACAGTACGTTTATCAATACCAGATTGATAAAGTAATTTTGGATTTAGATTGTTTTGAGGGAGATTATTTTCCGCCGATTAAAAGGAAAGAACGAAAGGAATATTTTGAACAGGATATAGATTCATTGATGTCTTTGTATGGTATTTAAGATACGAGAGCAGTTTTATTTACCAAAAAATTGAGTTTTGTCTGAGGAAGATGGCTCCATAGTCTTTTAGAAACGGATAAAGCCGTGATGAACTACAAACGGAAGGATTACAACACTTAAGATGAAGCACTGATGGGCGTTTTATCTGTAGCACAAAGTTGTAAGGTATGAGATGAATGATACGAGGTTTTTGTGAGAGAAACATGTTCAATGATTATTACTGATAGGCCTTTCTCTAAAGAAGTTGAAGTCCAACCAGTAAAAAGACTTGTCGAAGGTAGTGTGCTGTTAAAAGAATTGCGCATACGAGAAAATTTATCTCAAGATGCATTTGCTGCCAGAATTCAAGAGATACAAGCAAACATATCAAGAATGGAAAATGGTAAAAAACCAATTACTAAAAGCGTTGCCAAAAG
>JAFEDO010000137.1 GCA_018241565.1 Pseudomonadota bacterium | reverse complement strand
TCATTTCATCTATGAAATTAAGCTTGAAAGTTCCTGTAAAAGAAGGATCATCGTCTATCAAATAAAGAGTGGTCGGGAAATAGCAAATCGGCATCACGTTAGGTCTTGCAAATTTCATAATCGATGTCCTTATGTTAATTATTTAAGAAATTTTAGGAAAACTCAAAATAAATTCAGTATATTCACCTTCTGTGGATTCACAAATAATATCCCCGCCAAATGACGTCATGACCATCTTGCAATAAGTGAGTCCAATCCCCGCGCCATGTTCTGTCTGTGAGAAAAATTGGTCGAAGATTTTAGGCAATACATCCGGTGCAATCCCTTCACCCGTATCTTTAAAATGTAATTCGTTAAAGGCATTTTTCTTTTCGCACCAAATGGTAATCACGCCTTTTCGAGCTTTCGCAACGTAGTATAGTGCATTTTTAATTAAATTGAATAAAATGTGCACGAATAATTTTTCACTTCCCATAAATCTGAATCTATTAGTTAAATCAGCATGAATTAGCTTTCTTTGAACGTCACTAAATGGATAACGCTCGATGGCATCATTAACAATATCCGCTATATCACACTCAGCCGCCGGCTCCCCTATAAATTTTTCTGCTCTGATGTTAGAAAGCAGCATATCAATAAACAAAAATGAATAATTTAACTCTTTAGTAATATGTGCAAAAGCTTGCTTAACTATCTCAAGATTTCTTTCTGAAATCTCATCCAGAGTAATATTTGCCTGTTTCCCTACATGATAAGCCTCAACGAACTTTGGAAATTGCTTTTCAATAGCCGTCACCCCAAAGCTAATAGCCCTTAAAGGAGTCAATAACTCATGCGCCACAGTACCACTGATATGCTTAAATAATTGGACTTGCTCCTGCATCGCTTCTACTTCTTTGCGTGCCGCAATTGCATCAGCTAAAGCAGCTTTTTCACGGGCCTGCGCTTCTTTCAGTGCAGTAATATCGATGGAAATACCTACTATACTGTCCACTTGTCCATTTTCATTGAATAAAGGAACTTTACTTGATAGTTGATATACTTTATTGCCCTTACCATCTAAAAAAGGCAATTCTTCATGATTAATCTTTGCAACTCCCGTTCTAATAACTTCTTCTTCTACTTTATTGAATGAATCTAAAACTTCTTGGTCCCAAGAAAGTATTTCCTTTAAATCCGCGTTTGTTTTTCCAACAATATCTTTACTGGATTGAAAACCAAGAACTTTTGCAATAGCTTCATTACAGGTTAAATAAACACCTTTTTTATCTTTCCAATATACTGATCCAGGCATACAAGCAATAACCTGTTCTAAATTGGCAGCACTGGTTTCTGCTTTTTTCTCAGATTTGAGAATGTTGTCTTCTTGTGTTCTCTCCAATATTTTTCTATCAGTGATATTCATCGAAATACCAATAATACCGATAATTTCATTATCAAAGTTACGTAAAGGTGCTTTATTTGTAAGATAAGTTAGTGTTCGTCCATCATTCAGAGTACCGACTTCTTCTAAAACTTCTGCAATACCGCTTTCCATTATCCGTAGATTAGTTTTTTTTAAAGCATCGGCTTGATTTTTCCATGGCATTTGATAGTCAGTTTTCCCAATAATATCTTTTGGCGACTTATATCCTGCAGATAGAGCAACCTGGTTATTGCAACCCAAAAATACTCCATCTTTATCTTCCCAATAAATCTGGCCTGGCAAATTCAATAAAATATTTTCAAAGTAGTGTTCTGAATCTACTTGCTTATTTTTAAATGTTTTATAACGAGTGATGTTCGCACATGTGCCAAAAAGAAATGAGGCATTTTTACTTGAGACATAAATTAGCTTTTCATGAATTAACAGAGTAATAGGCAAACCATTTTCTGACATTATTTGCAACTCGAATTCTTGCTCTGAGTTTGACTCAAAAATAAGTTGCTCCCTTTTCTGGATTTCGTCATATTGATCTTTCCACGACAATTCAGCATCAGATTTACCAACAATATCTTCAAATGATTCCAACTCAAGCAATTCTAAAAAAGCCGGATTGCAATCACAATAAATTCCTCTGGAATTTTTCAAGTACATTGGAAATGGTATTGATTCAATATCAACTTGTTGTAAACATAGCTTCATATGAGTCTTCATTATATGCTTTTACACTTTTTCAAGATTAACTTCCGCCATTGCCAAAGCTTTATTTAGATAGCCAGCAAGCCTTTTAACATTAGGTTCTTGCAATAAAGTTACATGGTTACCCGGCACAGTAACTAAGTGTAGATGTTGGAAAAGATTTTGCCAAATTTTTTCATGAGGAAAATCTATTAATAATCCTTTTTCCGCCGCCTTTATATACCAACCCTGTCCAGGAATAGGATTTGGCTTATAATGGGCAGATGCAATGTAAGTAGCTTTAAATATATTGAGGATCTGATGAATATGTTCAGCTCGATAATCAGGAGGAAGTACCTTTGCTTTTTTACCCTGTCCAAGTATGTAATTTACTTGATCATTTATGTCTAGGTTTAGTAACTCTTCTTTTTGAATGGCTAATTGTAGAATTGTACTGAAAAAAAATTGCAGTATCTCCGAATCATCTTGAAATTCTGAAACTTTTGTCGGATCAGGTGTATCAATCAGCATGAGCAAACCAATTTTTTCATTTTTTTTCAAAAGTTGCTGGGCCATTTCATAAACTATCAATCCTCCAGAAGAAGCACCAATAAGATAATAAGGACCACGTGGTTGGATTTTCTTGAGAATTTTTAAATAGTTATTTGCCATATCCTCAATCTGGATATATGGTTTTTCGTCTTTACCAAAACCAACAGCACGAAATCCATAAATAGGTATCTGCTTATCAATATATTGGACTAAATTTCGATAAAATAATACTTGCCCACCAGCAGCTGGAGCAAAAAATAAGGAATATTCAGCATCATTACTACCATTTTGCATTTGAATCAACGACGACACACTACTATATGACTGTAAGGTGAAATCCTCTTTGTATAATAATGACGTCTCAATTAATGGCGTAATTTTATCAGAAATTTCTTGAATAGTTTTAGTTTGATATAAGATAGAAAAATCTATATGCACAAAGAATTTTTTTATCAAATTACTCATTAGCTGCAATGCCAATAATGAGTTACCTCCAATCTCAAAAAAATCATCTCCCATACTTAGCGCATGTTCATCACGATTAAGTAAATTAGCAATTTCACTCATAATTGTAATTTCAATATTTGTCTTCGGAGAAATATAATCAATCATCGAAATAGGTTCATTCGGTCGTTTAGGCAATGCATTTGTGTCTATTTTACCATTCGTTGTTAACGGTAATTTTTCTACAATAATAAAAAAATCTGGAATCATATATTCGGGTAATTTTTCTTGTAAAAATTGACGTAATTCCATAGAAAGCAATGAAAATTTATCAGGACTATTCGGAACAACATATGCAATAAGATGTTGATTGTTTGCTATATCAACTTCATTAGTTATATATGCTTGGTTTACGCAAGAATGTTGATTCAGTACTGATAGAACTTCACCTATTTCTACTCTAAATCCACGAATTTTAATTTGTTGGTCAATCCGTCCTAAGAATTGAATATTACCGTCTGGCTTATAACTAGCAATATCTCCCGTACAATAGAGTAGTTGATTATATTTTTCTGAAAATGGATTTTTAACAAAGTGCGCATTAATTAAAGATGCATTATTTAAATAACCCAACGAAATACGATCTCCACCAATATATATCTCTCCTGGTATCCCAACGGGTTGCGGTTGAAGGCTTTTATTCAGTATATAAACTTCGGTGTATCCAATAGATTTACCAATTGGTATATTAAGCATACCTTTGTCTGATTCCTGAATTTCATATGCTGTTGCAAATGTAGTTGCTTCTGCAGGGCCATAGCAATTTATTAAATGCTGTGGTTTCCCCGCCGTAATGATTCTAGTAATGCTACGAGGGTCTACTCTTTCGCCTGCGAATAGAACATATTTTAATACTTTAAATATATGGGGCAAAGCAGCAGCTAGTTGGTTAAATAATGCAGTTGTCAAAACTAAAATTGTAACTTTTTCTTTTAATAAAAATTGATTAAATTGGACAGGAGATAATAAGATTTCTTTTGAAATAACTTTTAAACAAGAACCATATAAAAGGGCACCATAAATCTCGAACGTGAAAACATCAAAAGAAGGATTCATCGTTTGAGCAATAACATCATCAGGGCTTATTTTAATATAATTTGTATTAATTATTAATTTAACAACAGCTTGATGTGTGATTTTAATACCCTTGGGTTTTCCGGTAGAACCTGAGGTATAGACAATATATAAAACATCATTAGAAGTTCTTATGCATTCTAGATTGCTTGTATTTTCTTTACCTAAATATATTCTATCTAAACATAGTAAATTACTTTGATAATATTGAAAGCTTTCTATCAAGTATGATTGTGTAATTAATATTGGTGCTTGCACATCGTCAAGCATATACTTTAACCTTTCAGCAGGATACTTAGGATCAAGTAACGTGTAAATTGCATCAGCTTTAAGAATTGCTAATATAGAAATAATCAAATCTAAAGATTGTTCCAAGCTAATTGCGACAACATCACCTGGCTTAATGCCTAATTTACATAAATGATGAGCTAGTTGATTTGCTTTTAAGTTTAATTGCTCATAAGTAAGGCTTTCACCATTTGCAGAAACAGCAATTGACGATGGATTCTTAGTGACTTGCTCCTCAAAAATCTGGTGCACACATAAATCAGGGACAGAATTTTTTGGACCAGTGCTCCAAGTCAATATTTGATTTCTCTCAGTTTTAGTTAGTAAATTTAACTGCTCTATTGACTGATTCATATTTTCAGTGATGCTTAACAATAATGTTTGATAATGGCCGATCATTCGTTCAATTGTGACTTTATCAAATAATTCAGAGCTATATTCAACTCTTCCAAGTAATCCATCATTTTTATGTTCAATTTCAAAATATAAATCTGATTTTACAAATCCAGAGTGGAACACCATGTGTTCAAATTCCCAGCCAAGTTGACTTTTAGGAAATCGCTTTGGCTCTGGTTCAAAGGAGAAAAAGACTTGTGCCAAAGGATTCTGTCGTTGTCCCAAACAACGATCGGGATTAACGATTTGGACCAACTGTTCATAAGGGACATCTTGGTTAGCATAAGCCTCGTTACAAGCTTTTTTTACTGCTTTCAATAATCCTGAAAAACGTACTGTCTCATCAAAATTCGTTCTTATAATTAAATTATCAATTAAATAACCAATTAATGGCTCTGTTTCAGTTTGATTACGCTTTGAAATAACTGTACCAACAGGGATATCCGTTTGTCCTGTATATCGGTATAACAAAGTTTTAAACGCTGTTAGTAAAAGAATAAATAAAGTAGTACCCTCTTGCTGAGCAAGTTTACTAAGACTTTGGATTAACTCATCTGAAAAATTAAAATGTTGCACTGCACCGGTTAACAAAAGTGTTTCCGGGCAATTTCGATCGGTAGGCAAATTTAATCGTGGTAAATCCATTAGTTTCTTTTGCCAATAAACTTTTTGTTTTGATAAAACCTCATCTGTAAATTGTCTTCTTTGCCAACATGCATAATCAGAAAACTGTACAGGCAAAGGCCGCAACAACACCTGTTTTTTAGATTGGAGTGATAAATAAATCGCTTCTAATTCTCGCATGAAGATTAAAAATGATTCCCCATCAAAAATAATATGGTGTATACAAAAATACAATCGAGAGTCGTGTTTTGAAAACTTAATTAAAATCGCTCGAAACAAAGGAGGATTCTTCAAATCAAAAGGCTGTTGAACAAGTTCAGTAGCTAATATCAACGCTCTGTTTTCACGTTCTGATTCAGAATACATTTGTAAATCAGAAATATCTAGTTTGAAAGGCACCATAGTTTGATGCACTTGTTTTAGCTCAGAATTGATCTCTTTAAATGCTGTTCTTAAAATTGCATGACGTTTTATTATTGTATTAATAGACTCCTCAAGAATTTCTGTATTGACATTCTCATGGAAATAAATTGTCATTGTTTCATTATAAGCGGTATACACAGGATCTAGCTGAGCAATAAGCCAAATTTGCTGTTGCTGGAAAGAAACAGGCATCTCATGATTATGCGAAGTTTTTCTTATTTTAGGGAGCAAATCAACTTCAGATTGATGATTCTTGCGCTCAATTAATTTTGCAAATTGTTCAAGCATAGGGTGTTCAAATAAATCTTTTATCGAAATATCAAACCCAAAATTTTCACGAATCTGCGTTATTAAATGCATACCCAGGAGTGAATATCCGCCCAATTTAAAAAAATCATCTTTGCAGCCAACCCGTTTAACTTCTAAAAGTTCACGCCAAAATAACATGAGTATTTTTTCAATTGGGGTTTGTGGAGCAATGTAAGGAACTTCACTATCATTTGAATTTAGAAAATCGGGCGATAATTGCCTTTTTTTAGCTACACATAATGCCTTGGCATCTACTTTTCCATTCGCAGTTAAGGGTAAACTTTCTAGGATGATAAAATACCGCGGAACCATATACTCAGGTAATTTTCTTTGTAAAAATTGTTGCAGCTCTACCGAAAGCAATGGAGCTTCATCTGGGTTATTTAAAACGACATATGCAATAAGGTATTTGTTGTTTGATCCATCAACCTCATCAGTAACATAAGTTTGTTTTACTTTGGAGCATTTAGAAAGTGTTGAATTAACCTCATTTATTTCAACTCGAAATCCCCGAATTTTAATTTGCTGATCTATGCGTCCCAAAAATTCAATATTCCCATCTGATTTATAACAACCTAAATCACCAGTCTTATAAAGATACTGACTAGATTTCTCCGAGAATATATTTTTAATAAAACTAGCTTTAGTCAATTTATTTTTATTGAAATATCCTTTAGAAACAAGATTGCCACCAATAAATATTTCACCAGGAATACCAATCGGTTGTAATTTACAGTTAGAATCCAATACATATACATCGGTATTTGCGATTGGGCGACCAATTGGAAGATTCATTGTATTACTACTTACCTTTTCTATTCTACTCCATGTCGCAAAGGTGGTTGTTTCTGTCGGACCATATACATGTATTAAATTCGATGGACTCCCAGCTAAGAACACTTTTTTAACATTATCTGGTTCAATTCTTTCCCCACCAAAAAGAATATATCTCAATGAATTAAATATTTCTGGGATAGGTTTTACTAATTGATTAAATAGTGCCGTCGTTACAAATAAAATAGTTATTTTTTCATTCGTTAAGAATTCTTTTAATTGATTAGGCGATAATAAAATGTCCCTTAAGATGACTTTTAAATGCGCACCATTCAGTAAAGATCCAAAAATTTCAAATGTGGCAGCATCAAAAGAAATATTAGACGCTTGAGCTACAATGTCATCAGCTCCTATCTCAATATAATTTGTATTAATAACTAATTTTACAACTGCTTGATGGGTGATCTTGATGCCCTTTGGTTCTCCAGTTGAACCGGATGTGTAAACAATATATAAAAGATCATTTGGGGTTCTCGTACAGTTTGGGTTGTTAGTACTTTCATTACTCAAAGACAAAGTATCTAAACATAATAATTTTCCATTATGTTCTGAAAATTTCTCAGTTAAATCAGATTGTGTAATTAATATCGGTGCTTTTGTATCTTCCAACATATAAAGTAATCTTTCTATGGGATAACTCGGATCTAGAGATACATAGATTGCATTGGCTTTTAATATGCCTAATATACTAACGATTAAATTCATTGATTGCTGCATACTAATAGCAACAATGTCACCGGACTTTACGCCTAATTTACATAAATAATGCGCTAATTGATTAGCTTTCATATTCAACTGTTCATAAGTCAAATTCTCTCCATTTGCTGATACTGCAATAGCAGATGGATTTTTAGCAACATGCTCTTCAAAAATCTGATGTACACATAAATCTGGAGTAACACTTTTTGGACCTACACTCCAAGCCAGCAATTGATTTCTTTCTTCTTCAGTCAGTAAATTAAGTCTATCTATTGCTTGCTCAGAATTTTCAATAATACTGGATAATAATGTTTGATAATGTGTAACCATCCGTTCAATGGTTGTCTTATCATATAATTCCGTTTGATATTCTATTTGACCGCTTAGCTCGTTACCTTTTTGTTTGATTTCAAAATATAAATCAAATTTTGTATGGCTTATGTGTTTTTCTTCAGAAGTAAAATTAAAACCAACTTGAATCAGAGGTTTCTTAAATTGTGCAAATGTAGCATTGTCATCAATGACTGATAGCAGCTCTTTAAAAGTAATATTTTGATTTTCATATGCTTCTGAACAACCATTTCTTATTATCTTTAACAGACTTTTAAAATTAATTGGATTTTCAAAGCTTGTTCTTAGTATTAGCGTGTCGGCTAAATGTTTTTTTTCATTTTGATTTGAGGCAAGTATCGAAACTGGAATATCTGTTTGCCCTGTGTATCGATACAGTAAGATATTGAATACAGTCAGTAATAGAGGAAATAGTTCTGTTTCTTCTTGTTGTACCAGTTTGTTAATACCTCCGATGAGATTTTTGGGAAAAGCAAAGTAATGCAGTTGTGTGGTTAACAATGGATTATCTGGATAATGCCGATCTGTAGGCAAGTTTAACCGCGGCAAATCTACTAATTTCTGCTGCCAATAAACTTTTTCTTTCGACAAGTGCTCATTCATGTCGGAGAATCCTGGTTGTTTTGGTTATTCCGAGATTTCAATCGAAGAAACTAGCTGGGGAAAAGAGGGATCACGATTAGAGAACGTCTGAAAGTATCCTCGATCAAAACTAAAAGTCTTACAAATCCTAGAAATTTGGTCCGTATTATGATGAAAATAGTAGTCAGATAGCAAGCTGGAAATTTGCGGAAAACTCAAGGATAGATTAAAAATTAACCTGCCCGAAGGGTGCTTTCAAAAAGTTAACTATGATTGGAGTTCTGGAACACCTGCATTCTCCAAATCTTTTTCTTCTATTAACTTTCCATCTACTGCTTCAACGCTTGATTCTTCAACTGAAACACTATCTACCCTCTCTTCTCTATGACCAAGCAATCCATAACCATCATATCCTGCAACACTATCTTTTTGCTCTCTTGTGCTTCCTTTTAAAGAACTTCTCCCTGATAATGTTGTATCTTTACTTTCTCCTACAACATCAAAATTGTCTAAGGGTAACGTACTTTCTCTCGTAGCTGTATCCGTTGATTGTGTTCTCTTTCCCAACTCTTCTTCTAATTCTGCTTTTCTTGCAAGCTTTTTTGACAATATCTCTTCTGCTTCTTCCCTTTTTTTTCGCTCTTCCTCTTTCCTCACTTGTGCCTGTCGTTCTTGTTCTTCGGCTTCTCCTTTCCTCACTTGTGCTTGTCGTTCTTGTTCTTCGGCTTCTCCTTTCCTCACTTGTGCTTGCTCTCTAGCTTGTTTCACTTTCTCTACTTCCAACATAATATATTGAAGTTCCCTAACCATTTCTGCTGGCCGTAATTTCTCTTCTTGAAATTCTTTGGCTTTTAACTCTCTGAACTGATTTTCGCCTCCCTGCTCTGTGCCCATCGAAGGCATATAATTTGAGTCTAATCCAAGTTTTTTAGCCCTTGCAGCTTCTTCTGCTTTCAAAAGCCTTGCTAATTCTTCTCGATTATCAGCATCAGTACGTGAAGCAAGTTCCCATAATTCTCGAATAATTCCTAAAAAACCTACCCTATCGGGCGCGTCTCCACCAACTGTATCCTTTTGCTGTTTTTCTGTGCTCGTTCTTGAGTCAGCATTTTCAGACGCTCCGAAGTTTTCTGAAACGCATTTTCTATACAAATTTAAACTGGCTTTGATTACCACATCATCACCAACAGTAGTATAGGTATCTCCATCAGGCGTATATTTATGACCCGCCCCTTCAAAAGGTAAAAAAGAAACATTGGGACAATGTGTTAAACGGATTTTTCTTGGCTCTAATATTTCAGCTATTTGCTTTAAAGCACTGTCTATTAATTCTGGGCTATGAGAACAATCTAAAACATAGTTAGAGTTGGCAGTTAACGTGAACGGAGTTGCATGTAAAATGATATTCCCAAAATCTACGTTTCTTACTTTCAGAGTTTCTAATTGAGGTAAATTTAAATCCACTGAAATAGCTTGCGTGCCAGTTAAACTTAAGATTTTTAAATTTTCATGTGCGAATCTTAATTGCGTGAATTTTATAAAATCAAGCCTTAATGATTCTAAGTGATTCATTTCTTTTAAGAGGGTTTGTAATAATGCCTCGTCAATATGAGTTCTCATTAAATCTAAATAGATGAGATTCGAAAATATTTTGATTTTGCTATTACGCCAGAATATAAATCCGCGAGCCAATATAGGCTCAAAGACTTCTTTCATCGCTAAACAATCTCGCAACCTAAGCATGCGAGCTTCTGCTAAACTTTTTTTCTGTAATGTGCTTAACAATTTAACTTGATTCGGCCCATCCATATTGACCAAACCGTATCTATTCAATAAACCTAACTGCAAGTCAAATGGCAGTTTTTTGAATGCGGTTAAATCTCCACTTAATATGCCTTCCAAAGAATTATATTGCTCAAATCGGTATTTAATATATAAATCAAAAGCCTCTTGTAAACTATTCACTGGCGCTTTATCTGAGCCCTTAACACGACTCTCTAATTGCACCCTTAAACTTCTTGCAGAAGGTTGATAACCCACTTGTGTTTTTAAAGGTGACTCATGAGGAATATCTGTATTCTTGGGGCCATAGCAATGTTCTCCTAGACTGCTACTATAAACTCTCACTAAATCCTCTACATAAATTCTTTTATCTTCTTTCTTTAATTTCGAACGAATAAATTGTTGTAATAAAGAAACATTATCAATAAACTCATAAATGACTTCTTCTGGAAAACGAATACAAGGATATATTTCTTCTCTATCTTCAAGTCCACTTTTCACAATCTCTTTTTTCGCTATACCTCTTAAAAACAATTGAGTCATGGGGTAATGGCGTTTTAGTTTTTCTAATGCGTCTTTTAATACCCTAAATGGATTCATCCGACAAAACTCTTCCAAAACATCTTCGGGCAAAGGAACCTCTTCTGCTTGTGGCAAATAAAGCAATACATTTTTTACTTCAGTCTTTTCATCAAGTGGCCGTTTTATAAAAATAACATTCATATCTATACATGTTAATAACCACTCTTCTTCATTTGATTCTTTATTTCGAAATGGAATAGCAATAATATTTCGTGGTAAACCATCACCGTAACCTACCGCTAACGTAAAAATCACTAAACGTATATAATGCAGCAAATTAATTTTTTTAAGTTCTTTCTCCAAGTTACTTTTATCTTCTAGTATTCTCTGCAAATTACGACCTGACATCCCTTCTGTGACACAAGCTAATCCGATTTTGTTGCCCGACAATTCAAAACCCATAAAATCGGTATGCATGACAAACATGCCCCCAAAAGCTTGTTGTAAACATTGTGCTGCATAATCTGCACCCGAATCATCTCGATTCACCTTCATCATAAACATTAGTTTATTTCGATACGTAATTGGGATAACCCTATGAGTTGTTTTTATGATATCCCAATCCTGAGACTCCTTTTCACCCACCTCTCGAAAACAATTATCTGTAAAACATTGTTCAATATATTCTTCAGATAAAAAGCGAGTACCTAGTGCAACGCTTGAAACTTTAATGGGTGGCGTCATTGGATTACTAGTCGGATTGAGCGTCGTAAACTTTAACAAAAGACATTGCCAACTAAAATCTGCCATAAATTCTTCAAAACGATGAGCATATAAATCTGTCATTTGTCTTGACAATGTTTTTAATAAACGTGTGAATTTTTCAGAAGCTGAAATAAGTTTTTCACATTCAGGTTGAAATTCTTGAAGTTTTGATTGTGTGCTTGATATGTCATGACCACTAACCTGTTGAATAAACTTTAAAAAGATGTTAACAGATGGATTGTATTGTTCTGCAAACTCAGCATCAATGTAACCTCCAGATACAAGCTGCGTGATGACTTCATCAGGGATGATAGATTCACTGGCATTAGCCGCTGATTCAGGAACTTCAATATCCGCATAAGCTAAGAGACACATTCTAAATACTTTAACTTCATTAATAAACGCTTTAACAATATCTACAATACTATCTTTATCATTTTTTGTTATTTCAGGAACAACCCGTTTATTTTTATAAATGGTATTTTTTAAATTATCATGGAATTCCTGTATTGCAGAGCAAGCATTTAGTAATTCGTTAACAATCCTGACGCGTTTTTTTGATCCATTGTTATTATTTATATTTCCAAACCATAGGGGTGAAAATATTTTGGTATATTGAGACAAATAATTATCCATTATTTTTTCTTTAACTTCAGATAGTAATCTATTCTCAGCCTCACTTAATAATTTGCAATCAAAAACATTATTGTCAGCTTGATGGCTTTGATGTATTCGACAACGTAAAATAGTTAATGCCAATATATAATCTTCGATTATTTGTGCCGCGACCGGGTGAATCGCTCTTTTATCCGAAAGTCGCTTTAAAAATTCTGCTGAAAATGATGACTCCTCATCCATCTTCCACAAAACTTCTTCATAGAAAGCCATCGCTTTAATTAAAAAAAGCAATGGCTTTAAATAACTTTCTTTAATGTCCACTTGATGAAGTGTGAGTCTTCTTTTATCAATGGCAATTTCTCTGCATAAGCCTTCTGTTTTAGATACGAATAACTTATAAGCAATGGCTTTATTTAAGGTAAGATGAGAAAAATCATTCTTTTTAGTTATTTGTTCAGATAACGTAGTTTGAAGACGATTATATAAACTTATACTTCCATAAAATGGAACCATGCTAATTGCTTCTAATTCTGAAATTGTGATCCCATCTTCATCAGTACCAGGCTGAATATCAAGCTGAGTATCGAAATGGAATTTTCTTTCATCACAATTCCAAAGTGCCCCTGAGATATCCATGCCATGGGTGGTGTTTAGTGCTCCTACCGAATCACATTGCAATCCTTGAACAGAAAAACCAAAATCGTTCTCGAATATCTCTCCCAAAGAAGCTACATAAAATTTGAATATTTTATCAAATAGAGCAATTACGAAACTCTCTTGTTTGAATTGAACAGAACTTTTGTTAACACAGTAAAAATATTCAATATCAGAATAATCCGTCATTTCACCACGAGCAGCAGATCCAATGAGACAAAAACAGAATGTATCTTCATCTATTCCAGTCATATGCTTGCTTCGGTCTAATAGTATTCTTATAAATTCGTGAAAATTCCAGGCTAATAGCTTTCGATACTCTTCATATTCTTGAATAATAAGACCTGTGAATGGCAATTTAATTTCAGGACATTTTCTCTTATTGTTACGACGCTTATTATGCAGTGTTCGTATATTTTGATACCACTGAGTTTCTGAAAAATTGACTTGTTCTAATGGCGTCTTTTCTTTTGCAGCTAAAACTTTTACGCGTTTCTGCCATTGCTCAGGTAAATTGATTCCATATCCCCTCATTTCCGTCCCAAGAAAATGTTTGATAGCTTTAGCTGGAAATAAGTAATTCCATAAAACACATAAATCAAAAATTTGAGTAAAATGTCCATTTATGATTTCTTGGCAAATTTCATTCCTATCACTATCAGTTTCAGCTATGTTTTTGTAACTCTGCGCTGTGATAACAACTTCTACCCAAACTTCGAGTTTAGCAATTAAAATCGCGTATTCCCTAAGCGCTATTTTCTTGAATTCTTTTTCTGAATCGTACTCACTGACAATGAGATATTTTTCCCACACTGCTTCCCAATTAATGTCATCCTTATTAATTTCACCCTCTTTTTCCAAGTGAATCTTGATAACATAGCCAATGTCACTCACGACATTGATCATCTCGTTGACATACTTAAGATCAAGCTTACTCAATTTCATTTGCTCAGTAGCTTCTACATGGTATTTTCCATAATAATAAACCAGTAGAAAAATGAGTGAATTATCCAAATGATACACTAAAGACTCTTTTTTAATGAGATCTATAACCTTTTCTAACAGATTATAAGTATTAGCATCTAACTGACTATCTAATAATTTAATTAAATATCGAAATAAAAATGACAATGCTTCATGAAAATTTGATGCTTCTCTACAAGTGATAATCTCTTCGTAAGTTTCGGACCAAGCGAGGTCATCCTGAAAGTAATCCGACTGGGCTAGTTTTTCTTTTATCTGTCCTATGACGACATTTAAAATTTCCTCATGCATATGAAAATATCCTCTGAACAACAAGATCCATATATCGCTTTAAAAAGTTATCCTACAAACTTACTAGCCATTTCTAGCTTTGGAGCACTCACTAAATCTTCTTGTAACGGATTTGGCACTTCATGAATGGCATGAGATGGTCTATCAATGTCGGTGCTACTAAATGTAGGCGGTGTCTTAATAAACGTTGCTAAAGCACGATTTTTAGCATTCATAGCAAGATACAAAGGTGTTTTCCCCTCTTTGTTTTTAATTTGTTGTGCATAAGCGTGTGAAAGTATCGTAGTCAACTCAGGATCACCCTTTGGTGCAGCCATGTGTAATGCTGTATTTCCTTCGCGATCGGTATTTAATATGCTTGCTTTGTATTCGAGTAAAAGTCTGACCATCTCTTTATTACCCGCTTTTACAGCAATAAATAATAACCATCCATCCGGCATTGGTATGTTAGGCGTTGCACCTTTTTTTAATAAAAACTCAGCAAGACCGAGTAGATTTTTTTCTACTGCCCATTTTAATGGATGATTGACATTATATTGGGCATCATTACTTGAATCGAGTTTAGCACCCGCTTGGACAAGCAGGATGACAATATCAACATGTCCAAATTCACAAGCACGTGACAGTGGTGATTTTTCATATGAATTCGCCATATTTAATAGAGGTCTTAATGTCAGAGGCAACTCTAATACACTTCGCACGACTTCTCGATTACCCAACTCACAAGCTAAATTGAGTAGATCTTGGCTTTCTTGTTTATTTGCCACTTTCTCCATCACTTGACTGATGGTTAAAAAGTTAAAATGATATAAAAACAAAGCTTCTTTATGATTATATTTCGCACCTTTATCTAGTAATAATCGAATGATTTTTAAATATTCATTCAGAAGAGTCTCATTTTTATCTTTAAAAGCTTTTTGTGCTTCACGAATACATAGGCTCAACGGCGCATTATGCTTTCCTTGATTCACATGAACATCCATTGAGTACTCTAATAAAATTCTAACGTTTTCTACTCTCCCTTTCATAGAAGCCATACATAATAATGTGTTACCCGCTTGGTCTGTCTCATCTAGTTTAACTCTTTGACTATCTATTAATTGTTTTAAAAGCGATGGGACATCATAGCTTGCGATAAAAAATGGCAACGATTGATTATCGTAAATATACTCACTCGGTGATTTTTTTGGGTCCTTTAAAATAGCTTCAACTTCTACTCTCGCATGTTCTACATCTCCATAGGCAATCATGCCATAAAGACTTAATTTATCTCCTCTCTCTAATAAAAATGTGACCAATTCTCGATAACCTGCAATCGCCGCTGTATCAATAATTTTTTTACCAGATTGTGTGACTGATTCGTAGTTGGCACCTTTTTCTAATAAATAAGCGACTACAGGTAAATATCCCGCGACGCATGCCGTCATAAAAACAGTATGACCGGTCACAGGATCTTGCCAATTCATATCAACACCACTTTCTACTATTTGCTTTACTTTATCCAAATCACTCACTTCAACTGCATTTCGCAGCATTTTTACACGAACCATTCTTTGTTCTGAACTCAAGCATTTTTCATACTGTTCTTTTGTTAAAATCAGATCAACACCATCAATATCTAGGCTTTTGAAATCTATTTTTTCAAGTGGATATTCTCTCAAATCTACAGATACAGCAGTATCTCTGGAGTAATCTAGTGTCATTTGTAATGCCGATAACTTTGATTTTTGCTTTATTTCTTGATCTAGTGAGGCAAAATAAGTTTCTATTGAAAGATTAATATATTTCAAGTCATGTTCTTTTAATTTTTTTTCTCGTTCTTTTTTGTCACCCCATGGACCTAATAATTTTACACAGAATTCAATTTTTGATTCTATATCTGCCGCCTCTTCTTGATTAAGATCAATTTTTGCTTGTTCCACAATGGGATCTAATTGCTTAGGATCTAAGCCTTCCGCTACTTTTGAGATACGAGCAGTACGATGATTAACAATCTCGATGAGGCTTAACTTATAATGACAAAAACCCAAAAACTGTCTTAAGTGATTAATTTGTTCATCTGGCGCCGCATGAATAAATCCATGAAAACCTTCAGGGCCAGATATTTTATCAAAAAACTTTTGGGATTCTGATGCCTCTACGCTCCCTCCAAAATTATTCTCATCCTTTGGATATAAAGCATCACTCAAAGTCAGTAAATTATAAATAGCATATCCCAAAATACCTTGAGGTATGGCATCAATATTTGGCATTTCACCATCAGAAGGAAAATAATCTAGGTATTCAAATGAATCTAAATGTTTAACTCCTTCCTTGGTTTTCTCACTCCCTTCATTAACAAGTTGCAAATAATACTCATACTTTCCGGATCTCAGTTTACTCATATAATTTTCATTGAAGTTATGAATTATCAACGATGTATTTATTGTTTGCGCTAGTATTTCAGGCCCCAGGTGTAATACATTAGAAAAATCACATCCCTTCACGTCAGCTCCATCTAATTTATCAACAAAACGAAAATCAATGCCATCGAAATTCATTTCGCAAAGATTTAGGTTAGATAAGTCAATGGATTTATTTTCTTTAACGATATATCGATCCCATAAGAGAATTTTTTCTTGCATGGATTTGATATGTTGCTTGATTAATAAATTACGATAGTATGGGAAAGTATATTCTGGCGATGATAATTTTTGCCTGAATACCTCGTGCAAAATCAGCATATAATCGTTAACGCATTGAGACAGCATCGCTTCAATGTCTTTTTTGTCTCCCGTCGAAAGCTCTGTTTTTAATATTCCTTCAGCTTGCTCTAGTATGATTTCTAATAATTTTAGCTTTCTCTCTCCAATGTAGCTTCTACTAATAGCATTTCTTACCTCACGAAATGTATTTTCAATCGTAGAATCATCGTATTTTATTTCCGCAGCAACATTATCAATAAAATGGATTTGTTGTTGAATATTCAAAGATGAATATTGACTTAAATCAGTTTCACTTTTTAAGAATCCTTCCGCTATGACCGTAGCGCGTAATAAGCGACGTTGCTCACTAGTAAGTAAACTGGTATCTACATCTCTATTTTTTAAAGTTTGATAATGCTGAGATACTCTTAATAAGCCGATATAGTTTAAGTGCTTAGAAAGCTCGTCGTTATTGAGATTTAATTCACGACCTACCTGTGCAATCAGTTTTTGTTTTTTATCAGGATCACTCAATAACTTGCCAACGGAGAAACTCAAAACCCGTTTATCTTCCATCGTCCCCACCACATAAGCCTTCAGTAACTCAATATCTCGGTGAGGCAGTCTATTTGCTAATATGGTGACATCATCTCCTAACTGAAGGTTATTCATTGTATTCACTAAATGAGTAACTGTAATAAGCGTTGTATTGCTATTTTTTTTGAGCCGGTCTAATCGAGTTTTTAAATCCTGCGTCATTTTTGGGTATTTATCTAGTGATTCTAATTTCACTCTTTCATCTATATTATTTTCTTTTAAAAATTCTTGGATCATTCTTCTGTCTTCTATCAATGCAGCTCTTTTACTTTCATGACTCATAAAAACTTGTTGATTCAGTGTATCTATATATTCAGAAACAGAAGGATATTGCCCCTCAGAACATCTTTCATCAACAGCTTTTAAAATTCGAGCAATGGCATTTTCATCTAATTTTGTGACTCTATATTCCTGTCCCTCTGAAGTAACAACTAACGATGAGTGATGAGGCAATGCTTCCCATGCACCATCTGTCAATGTAAAAACAACACACCCTTGTGGCACTTTTTTAGTAACACCAGTGATTAATTGTTTTGACTCTTTGCCCGTTGCCATCGCATCAGGTACATATTGGTTTCCTTGCTTTCTTTCTTCTGCATCTAATAACATTTCTACTCGATGCGTACTGGGATCATAAATAAACGATAATGAATCTCCTAAATTAAATGCTTTGACATCATATTGATTCGTTCTAGCATCAAACTCTGCTGAGCCTGCTAATAACGTGGCTCCATCACCATTCCATTGCCCATTGTCTTTTCCATCTTTATCTTTTCCTTTTCTGAAAGCGCGTCGTTCTACTTCAGTAGCGATGTCTTTAGCAACAGATTGATCCAAATTTACAGTTCTTTCGAGCCGCCCTAAAATTTTAACCGCGCCACTGGCGGTACGTTTTGCATAACGATTAATTTGAGTACCGGGGATATGTCCACAGCCATCACTCACTGCAAAAACAACTCGACTAAAAACACCGCTTTCATCTGGAAATACTAAACAAGCGGCCGCATCATTCAATACTTGCTTTTCATTAACCCCTTGATTCCACTTCTGCCAAGTACTTGTTGACTTCATTGCCATATTTATCGTTGCAAAGGGTGATATCGTTGCGCGCTGAGAGCCAATAGAATGTTCAACGTTTTGATCTACCGATACAATCAAATCTCCGTGTTTTATTCGTTCTGTTTTGGCATATTTAATTTGACGTTGATGAAATGACTCAATAATGGCTGATAAATCACTGGTCCGTTTAGTATTAAACATAATCCTATCCTCCAAAAGTTATTAAATATCCTCATTTTGTCTTTACCGTAACAAAAAAATTTATTTATCACTCGTTATAAATCCCGAGTCATTTTATTTCCAGCTTCATGAAACTTCTATTTCATTTTTTCACATAGCACGAGTACGTAAGCATGATTTTCAAAAAATTATATTCGACTATTGCGCTTGGCAAAGATGATTTTTCTTTTTTATGATTGAAATATACGAGAGATATAAACGCAGAAATGCCACAGATGTATTTGCGGATCCATCTTAAAACTGTTCCATCAGTATTCCTAAATAAACGACTTCCTATATTTTCAGAAATGAAATCACTCATATAACAACTGGTTCTCACTATTTCTTGAAAATGAATTCGCACTCTAATCTATCTTTTTTAACTTTGTCTATGGCAAAAGGATTATTTTTCTGTGAGATATGTCTCAAAATTTTGTGAGACATTCGCCATTCGCCTTTTAGGAAATTGGGCATTAATCTTGCAGAAATTTATCATTGCAGTGATTAACTTTCTGAATTATAAAGTATTTTTTGCAAGCAACTTTCAGATGTTTTTTGAGGGAAATTTTTCGATGTGCATAATTTTTGAGTTTTTAGGGGTTATTGAAAAACACCGAAAAAATAGCGCTAACCTGTTATTAGCGAGTGATCAGTATAATAACTCTTGAAGCTCTTCCATGAGTTTTTGCGTTTTTTTAATCGTTTTAGGGATCACAAGAATCGTATCGTCACCTGCGATAGTGCCTAAAATACCGAGTTGTTCTTGCTGATAGTCTAACAAGCGCGCGACTAGAGATGCTGAACCCGGACTCGTCCGAATGACCACCATAGTTTCATTATTCAAAATACTTAAAATAAGGTCGCTAAGGGGTGTTTCTTTGGTCGGCGGTGCTGGTTCCTTTGCTAGCCGATAAACAATTTCACCCTTCTCATTTTTAGTTTTTACGGCACCTACTCGACGGAGTAGTCGGGATACTTTGGATTGATTGACTTCAAACCCTTGTTTTTTCAAGGCAGCACATAGGTCCTCTTGGGTATTAGTCATACCTGCGACCAATAGCTGCTTGAGTCGCTGGATAATGTCATTGGATTCAGT
>JAFEDO010000136.1 GCA_018241565.1 Pseudomonadota bacterium | reverse complement strand
TGGAGTTTTCTCCAAAATCGTTTCCAAAAAAATTATGTACTGGAAAACAAGAAAATTTCTTAGTTAAGATAGAAAATTATCAAGGATTAGATCTTTGTGTTACAAGTTTGGAACGGACTGTCGTTGATTGCCTCGATAAACCAAATTTTGCAGGTGGTCATGAAGAAATGTGGCGATCGCTTTCAATGATTCAGCGATTAGATTTAGATAAGTTATTTGAATATCTAACGTTTCTTGAAAATTCTACTTTGTTCGCAAAAACTGGATTTTTCTTGGAGCAGCAGAAAGAAGTGCTCGGTATTGATGAAGATTATTTGAAATTTTTGCAAGGGTTCATTCCTAAAAAGGCGCATTACTTTGAACGTACTAAGCGTGAAAAAGGGATCTATATCAAACAATGGAACCTGATTGTGCCAGAAAAAATGTATCATCGTCTTTGGGAGGAACCAAATGAATCTATCTGATTTTATTTTTCTAAAAAGCTATTAGCTTTAATCAGAAGAAAGATATAACTACATTAAACGATGACAAATTATTTTATAAATAATAAACAAAAAATTAATTTGCTTGTAGTTGGGCAATACTGTTCTATAATTTTCACAAACTATAAATAGCCTGGGAATTAAAAATATGAAAAAAGATGGGAAAGTAGAATATAAAAAATGCGAAATTAGCTATTCAGTATACGGAGAAAATGGTCAATATAGTGCATTTGGACATCTAATTGTTCATGCTGAGAGTGTTTTCGAACATCCAATAATAAGTGACCAAATTTATAACTCAAGCGCAGAGGCAGAAAAACATATCATTGAAAAAGCTAAAAGCTACTTAGATCATCTTATTGATAGCGGAAAGTATAAACCGATAAAATAAGGTGTCGCATTAAATAAGTAAAATTTGTATTTTAGTTCTCCGAATTTGAAATCGTGTACCACGCCGTGCTTTCCCCCCGATAATCAATAGAAATAATAATATCAAGATTGTAGTAATTAGTAGGCTTAGTAGAAAATTCGGAATTTCCGAATTTTTTCATCATATTACTCTAAGTGCAATAAGTGCGAAGAAGCAGTTTGTGTTAGAGAGATAATAAGTTTCACTTAAGAACGATCCTGGATACAGCAAAGCTCTGATCTTCATCTTTGGTGGAGAGTGTACTTCCACTTGCAGAACCCATTTGGCTGTTATAGTTTGTTGATGAGGGTATGTTAGGATAAGATCTTGAAGAGGACGCAGTTCCATAATGCCGGGTATCGTAGCTAGATAAAGATACTTTCTTTGAATTTCCACCTGGTTCTTCAGTGCAGGGTCTTTCTTTAGGTAACCAAAACGAAAACGACGAGTACATATAACATCCTCTCAAATTAAAACGACATGCAAACAACATGACTATGCGATAAATCAAGAATTGAGGGGGCATGCTAGCATTTTGAACACAGATTTTACAAGATATTTCACTAATATGATGTTCATTAAACTCATGAATTTTTAAGAGTTACTCTCGTTTAGTCAGTCCCAGCATTTTCAAAATCGCCAACGCAGATTTCAAAGTAATATTTTCTTCTTGTTTTTCGAAGCGTGTGACGGTAGGACCGCTGACGCCTGCCAACATAGCCAATTGTTTTTGAGTTATTTTTTCTGATTTTCGGCGTTTTATCGCTTCTTTGACAAGCGCTTTCCAATCGAGCTGAATGTTCCTTTCCATCGTTTATCCATTTCCTTAATGATGTCGTCTTTTAAAAAACGAGCACCATGTTTTGCTTCGTTAATAGTATCTTTAGCAAGCTCTAGTCTTGAACCTAATTCTTTAATCAGTAAGCCAGTAATGTCTTCGTTAAGCTGAAACTCATTTCCTAAAGCAAATAAATGTTTTCCTTTTAATAAACCAATGTCGAAAGAGTTTCTAGTAATTTTAAGTGCCATTTCTTGAAATTGATAAATAGATGCGGCAATTTGATCATAAGAAGGTGTTAACCTTAATCCTGTTGGAGTATAAATCATGGCGAAGTTTTTAAAATGCATATCGGTATTACCAATTAAAATGCCTGCTAGAATTCTCCGAAATAAACGTGAAACTTCAATGGGGATACATTGATTACACTGATAGATAAAATTTGCCATATCAACATAACTACCATCGTATTTATAGGCAGAAGATAAATTTAATAATTGATTAAATTCTTCGAAATGTATTCGTTCTTTATTTGGAGTTCTGTCAAAACGTTTGATCACTAAAGCTTCTTCATCAATACCTTTTATTGTAGTGAGAGTAAGTTCTGCAACTTCATCGTTAGGTAATAACGTTTGATAAGCGAGCATACTCAGCCATTCATTTTCAATAATGTCTGCAAATCTTGGAGATGGAAATTTAGCGATGTGTGTACTTAATTCTCCAGCTAGTGCAGGTCGAAAAATTTTATTTTCTTTAACGATTGCACATTTAGGTTGTACACCTGACAAGGAAGCACGTCCTTTTAAGATGGCTAAATTTTTTGGATCACTCAATGCAATAGATTTTTCTTTTAAAGCTATCGGTTCTGGATCAATCACGGAAACTGCGCCAGCACAATCGGCACCAAAGCAGAGTAGCAATTCAAAGCGATTCCAATTTCGTTTTCCGATCAATCGCGCTTGAGTGTTCTCCAACCATCCTTCTGCGACTAAGTTATCAAAGAAAGGATGTAAGTTTTGTGAGATATAAGGTGCTTCTCTCAGCGGTAGTGTGTAAGCAATTGCTGGATTCCCTGAGGAAAGATAGGCTAAATCATAGGTGAAACTAAAGCGCTCCCCAGTTTCTTCACGGAGGTATCCGGCAAAGGTATCTTTGTAGTAAACCTTTCCCCAAAGTAGCTGAGCCATGATTGACCCTCAGTTTTAATAAAATATATTTTATTAATCTAATTTATAGCTCATAAAAAGGCAAATATATTTAACTTTTATTTGATATTTTGTATTTTAGTAAAATATGTTTTACTAAAAAATGAGGCTTTTTAAAGAAAGTAAAATATATTTAACTCAAAAGAGGGTGTTTTAAAAGGAACTTATTAATCCACATAATCACTGCCGCAATGAAACCTGCAGCGGGGATTGTGAGAAGCCAAGTGACAAAGATTTTATTAATCATCCACCAGGAAGCGCCCCAAAAGCTGCCGGAGAGACCGACACCCACAATGGCGCCGGTGATTGTTTGAGTGGTTGAAACGGGAATCCCCAGATCAGTCGCCGCAAAAATTGCAGCAGCAGCGCCAGCTTCTACACAGGATCCTCGCAATGGGTTGATATCCGTAATTTTCTGACCCATGGTATGTACGATTCGCCATCCACCTGCGAGTGTGCCTAAACTGATAACGATGCTACAAGAAATAATAACCCAGTAAGGGACATAATAGTTTTCACCTAAGAATGATCCTGAGTAAAGTAGCACGGCAATGATTCCCATTGTTTTTTGTGCATCGTTTCCACCATGCGTCAAGCTTAACAATGCGGAAGAAATTAATTGCGAATACTTAAACCATCGATTTTTTGATGCTTCGCTGTAACGCAAAGTTAATCGCGTGAGGATAAGAGCGAGTGTTAATCCAACAATTAATCCGACCAATGGAGAAAGAAAAATCGCGGCAATGACTTTACCAAAACCAGATAATATTAATGTGTTGATTCCGCCTTTTGCTAAAGCAGCACCAGCGAGTCCTCCAATTAAGGCATGTGATGAACTAGACGGTAATCCGTAATACCAAGTAATGAGATTCCAAACAATCGCACCGACAAGAGCTGCAAAAATAAGATAAGGGCTGATGATGTCGGGATTAATAAGTCCGGTACCAATAGTATGCGCGACGGATAATTTAAAAAACAAAAACGCAATGAGATTAAAAAAGGCAGCCCAAATAACTGCTTGTCGTGGACTTAAAACGCCAGTTGTCACAATGGTTGCAATGGAATTGGCTGCATCATGAAATCCATTGGTGAAATCAAAAAAGAAAGCTAGAAAAATCACACATGCGATAAATGCAAAAGTGGTTTCCATAGAGTTAGGCTTTCATCCTCTTTCTTAATGCGGTATTTAATATTTCCACCATGACTGAGAAACAAATAGCGAAATATATATATCCACGTGGGATATGAAATTGAAGTCCATCGGCAATCAACATGACGCCAATCAATAAAATAAAATTAAGCGCAAGCATTTTTATCGTAGGATTTTTTTCAACAAGTGTGCATAAATGTTCGCTCGCGAAAATCATCAGTAATATAGCGATGCCGATAGCTGTTGCCATGAGCCAAAAATTTGGTGTTAATCCAATGGCCGTTAAAACACTGTCGAGTGAAAATAAAATATCAAAAACAGCTATCTGTAATACGACAGATAAAAATTTCGCATGATTTTTTTTGAGAGTTGGATGCGATGCGGATTCAAATTCTGAATGGATTTCTAACGTTCCTTTGATAAGAAGAAATATTCCTCCAGATAAAAAGAAAATGCTGCTAAAAGAAATGGGAATAGAAAATATTTCTAATAAAGGTTTTGATAAATGAGAAACCCAAACTGCTGAGGCTAACAATATAAGTCGAGTTACTAATGCTAGTAATAATCCAACTCTTCTTCCACTTTTTTGTTGTTCTTTAGGAAGTTTGCTACTCAAGATAGAAATAAAAACTAAATTATCGACGCCTAATACAACTTCCAAAAATGTGAGTGTAAGTAAAGTAATAAAGATTTGCCAAAGAGAAAATAAATCCATTATTTTTTCCTATTTATTTTTGATTGTCATTGCTTTGATAATATTTAACACCTCTTTTTATTCGCTCACGACCATTCTCTTGTCGCCATCGATTCGTATCTCGTAAGGAATAAACACATCCACAATATTCTTGTTGATAAAATCCTTCTTGCTTAGAAATTTCTATCATGCGCGCAGAACCACCTTCTTTACGCCAATTGTAAGTCCAATAAATCATATCAGGATATCGATTCGCAGCGCGGGTTCCTGAATCATTAATTTGATCCATGTTTTTCCAACGAGAGATCCCAAGAGAACTACTGATGATTGGGAATCCATGTTCATAGGCATATAGTGCTGTTCGTTCAAATCGCATATCAAAACATAAAGTGCAACGATGCCCACGCTCAGGTTCATTTTCAAATCCTTTAATACGAGTGAACCAATTATCCGTATCGTAATCTGCATCTATAAATGGGATGTTATGTTTTTCAGCAAAGCGAATGTTTTCATTTTTACGTAATTCATATTCGTCTTTGGGATGAATGTTGGGATTGTAAAAGAAAATCGTGAAATCAATTTTTGAATGGATGAGGGCTTCCATGACTTCGCCCGAACAAGGTGCGCAGCAAGAATGGAGCAATAGTTTGCTGGCATTATTGGGCAGGGCGAGCGTTGCGCGTTGAGTCATTTCAGTACCTCTAAAAGGCTGCAGTATATATAGTCTGGTAGGTATTTCAAAAGCCCTAATCTACTATCTATAGCCCCCATCTATTAATTCAATAAAAACAATTTATTTTAAAGATTAATCAAGTTCACTTAACCTCTTCACTGAACTTAAAACAGAGGAGAGTAGTGATGTTAACCATCGGTGATGTATTTCCAAAATTTCAATTAAAAGGAGTTGTTTCAACGAACATAGAAAATGCATTCGTTGAATTTAATCAAGAGTCTCATCCTGGGCAGTGGAAAGTATTTTTCTTTTGGCCTAAGGATTTCACGTTTGTTTGTCCAACAGAAATTTCTGAATTTGGTCGTTTACATTCAGAATTTTTAGAAAGAGAAACACAAGTTTTTGGAGTAAGTACAGATTCTGAATTTGTGCATTTAGCTTGGAAGCAACACAAAGAAGAATTAAAGGATTTACCTTTTCCCATGTTATCCGATTTAAAAAGAGAGTTAAGTCAATCGCTAGGAATTCTAGACAAGAACGAAGGTGTTGCTCAACGCGCTACTTTTATTGTTGATCCAGACAATGTGATTCGTTTTCTCATGGTGACTGATTTGAATGTGGGGCGAAATCCTAAAGAAGTTTTGAGAGTACTTGATGCATTACAGACGGGAGAATTATGTCCTTGTAATTGGCAAAAAGGCGAAAAAACGATAGAGGTCGAATAATTAAAATGAGTGTTCTTGATACTAAACAGAAAGTAAAAAAAACTTTAATAGGAGAATTGAAATGAGCATTGAACAATTAAAAATAGCATTACCAGATTTTTCTAAAGACATCAGATTAAATTTAGACTCTGTATTAACAGAAGAAGGTTCTGACTTATCACAAAAACAAATTTACAGTATCGCTTTATCAACGGCTTATGCAACAAAAAATTCTACAGTGATTGATGTAATAGAAACTTTAGCAATGGAAGTATTAACCCCAGAAGAAATGAGTGGTGTTAAAGCAGCAGCAGTAATTATGGCTATGAATAATATCTACTACCGCTTTATACATTTGGTGAATGATAAAGAGTATACATCGATGCCAGCCAAACTTCGGATGAATGTGATTGCTAAACCAGGAATAGATAAAATCATTTTTGAATTATGTTGTTTAGCAGTATCTACTATTAATGGTTGTGGATTATGTATGGAATCGCACGCACAAGCGTTGGTGCGATCAGGGGTTTCCAAATTAGCGATACAATCAGCTGTACGTATTGCTGCTGTTATTAATGCGGCGGCAATAGGGATTGAGTTAGGGTAACTGATAAATCGGTCAAAAAATAATCTAATATTTATTAGCACTCTCAGTCTGGGAGTGCTAAAATGCGTGCAGTTTAATTTTTAGAGAGGGGAGCCTTATGAATACAGCTCTGCAAGCAATGGATATCTCTGTACCGGTCGGTAGTCTGGATGCTTATATTTATCGAGTCACTCAAATGCCTATGCTGACTCTAGAAGAAGAACAAGATCTAGCAAAAAAACTCTTAGAAAACAATGATTTACAAGCTGCTAAGCGCTTGGTTATGGCCCATTTGCGATATGTTGTTCGGGTAGCTCGGGGTTATATGGGCTATGGGTTGCCGCTGGGGGATTTGATTCAAGAAGGCAACATTGGGTTGATGAAGGCTGTTAAACGTTTCGATCCTAAGGTTGGCGTGCGATTGGTCTCATTTGCTGTTCATTGGATCAAAGCTGAGATTCACGAATTTATTCTTCGGAACTGGCGTATTGTGAAAGTTGCTACAACCAAGGCACAACGCAAATTATTTTTTAATCTCAAGCGATTTAAAAATCGATTAGGTTGGTTTACGAAAGAAGAAGTTCAAGCAGTGGCAGATGATTTAGGTGTATCAACACAAGAAGTGTTGCGAATGGAACAACGCTTGAATGCCGTCGATGCATCTTATGATTTACCAACAGATGCTGAAGACAGCGATGATGTTCATTCAGCTCCCGTAGAATTTTTAACAGACCATGCGGCAAATCCTGCCATGATGTTAGAAACAGAAAGCGCAGCATTACAAGGAAAAGATAAATTAGCATTTGCGATGGAAAAATTAGATGCGCGTAGCCAAGATATTTTGCAACAACGATGGTTAGTTGAAAAGAAATTAACGTTACATGATTTAGCTGCTAAGTATGAAATTTCTGCAGAACGTGTTCGACAGTTAGAACAAAACGCGATGTTGAAATTGAAAAAATACATGGTGGAGTAATACTAAAAGTATAACTATTCAGATATCTGTGTTTTGTTCTCTGGATCCCGGCTCGCGCGCTTGACTTGTCATCCCGGCCTCGTGTTACGGTTTTTGTAACACGAGAGCCGGGATCCAGCGTCGTTTTTGCAGCGCTTGGCCGGGATGACAGAAGATCGTTGAGCAGTTACCAGAAAGCAGACGAGCTCTTTCGCTTTGCGAAGGATCTCGTTATTGCCGAATCAACCTTATATTTCTCGGTATAACCTCAAAATTAGTTCTTAATGGATTAATATCAATTCCACCACGTCTCGTGTAACGCATGTAAACCATTAATTTTTTAGGTTCACATTGACGTAGAATATCCATAAACATTCTTTCAGCACACGGTTCATGAAATTCACAATGATGTCGAAATGAAATAATATATTTTAATAAACCGGCATGATCGATTTGTTTTCCTGAATACTGAATCAATACACTGCCCCAGTCAGGTTGCTGTGTGATTTCGCAATTTGATTTATATAAATGTGAATGAAGTGTTTCCTCAACTTCATGATCCAAAGTTTTTAAGTAGCTGGGATTCGGTTGTTCATAATCAGAAATTTCAATATCTTGATGATCTAAACAAGTACCATCCAGTTCGTCGAGACGCATCGTTGCAAAACTTTCAGGTGTATAAAGATTCACAGTAATTGTTTGGCCACAGACGTTTGACAAATCTTTCTGAATAGTTTGTTTCACAACATCAATGGATGGAAAAACATGATGATTAAAAGAATTTAAATATAACTTCAAAGATTTAGATTCAAAAATATTTTTAGATTCACAGGGTACAATAAATTCTGCGGTAGCAATTTCGGGTTTGCCTTTTGAGTTTAGCCAAGATAATTCATACGCATTCCAAATATCTACGCCAGTAAAAGGTAGGTGGTTAGTAACACCGATTTTAGCCCGGTTCCCTTCCCTAGAAATGGGGAACAGTAATTCAGGGTTATATTGCTTTGGGTATTGGACTTTTTTGCCTAAAGGGATATCATTGGGCATCTATTTTCTCCGGGAATTTGACTATGCAGCTTGATAATTTAGATAAACACTATGTCAGTGATATTACAAAATTTTTGAACGAATTGCAGCACGAACTTCCGTTATCTGCTTCTCAAAAGAAAGAAATTGCGAAGCATCAAAGAATCGCTAAGTTGCGAGATAATCCGAATACCAATGAGGAAGGCTCTGACTTATGGGAAGGGTTTTAAAAGTCATTTACTTCTCGTATATCGCATATTAATATAATCCCCGCGTTTGAGCTTAACAGCAATTTTTTAGTTAAGTCTGTAGCTAAAAATGGAGATCTCAAATTTCAAATCCATACTTTTCAGTTTCATACTTTCAATAAGGAGAAAAAAATGAAAGTTAGCAGAAAGCTTGTTATGGCGTCTTTAATCGCGTTTTCTTTTATCCCAACATTAGCATTAGCTGATACTTGGTATGTGCAAATGGACGTTATGTGGAAGTTTGTATGGGAGTCGGGCAAGATCCCTCAACCTATGATGTACTCAGCTATGTCACAGACCTATCCTCCTTATCAAGGGGATGTTGTTATGAACAGAAGTGCTAATAGTAATTTCGTAACAATGAATCTTACTATTCCTGCACTCTCAGAAACCTGTATTCTCACAGGTAATATAAGTTCTGATGGTAATAGTGCTGTTGGTAATAGCGTTTGTAATGTACAAGATCCTAAAACGGGACATAAAGTGAGTAGTTCATATCCTTGGACGGCTCAAATAGTTCCAGATTTTTCTAAGTCTAAGTAGTTTTTTCACGATTGAAGTTCAGTGTTGAATGACACTGAACTTCAGTTTTCTATGAATGATTCAGAAAAAAGAACTTCAAGAGATGAAAGCATCCAATCGTAATCAGTGATGCAATCGGTAATGTAATAATCCAAGACATAAAAATATTTCGAATCACGACTAAGTTCAAAGCACCAATACCTCTCGCTAATCCGACTCCTAACACAGCACCTACTAATGTTTGAGTTGTGGAAACTGGGATCCCTGTGCTTGTTGAAATAACGACAGCGGTTGCTGCAGCCAAAGTAGCCGCGAATGCTCGGCTGGGGGTGAGTGCTGTGATTCCACTTCCGACGGTTTCAATCACTTTGCGGCCATACATTAAAAATCCAATTAATACACCGCTGACCCCTAACAAAGTTAACCATGCTGGAAAAGTGGGTGTTGAGGCAACATCACCACCATTGGTGACGATCGACATAATGAGTGCAATAGGCCCCACTGCAACAGACACATCATTAGAACCATGTGCGAAAACCATTGCACACGCCGTGAATGCCATTAGGATAGCAAATATTTTTTCGATATAAGTAAATGTTTCATGACGTTTTAGTTTAAGACTTTTCGGGATCTGATTAATGATCATGAGCCCTAATACAGTAATCAAAATGCCACACCCAACCGCAATGAATAATTGCATCATAGGCATAAAATGAATGCCAAAGTGTTCTAAACCTTTAATGACAGTAATAAATGAAAGTACTAATCCAATTAAAAATAAATAATAGGGAACAAATCTTTTTGCATGTTTTAAGGGATCTTTTCTTGCAAAAATAAAACGTTGAATGTGAATGATCAAGATATAAGCGAAGATCCCTGCGAGCGTAGGTGAGCTAATCCAACTCGTGGCGATATATCCCACTTGATCCCAATGAATAGTGTTAGAGCCTAAGACGATAACGCCAAAACCTACAACAGAACCAACAATGGCATTCGTAATAGAAACAGGAAAACCTAAATAACTCGCAAAATTAATCCATGCCATGCTAGCAACGAGTACGGATAACATACCTAAGATTAAAATTTCTGGCTCATTTGCCAGCAGTTCGATATTGATAATTTTATTACGTATGGTGTCAGTGACTTCAGAGCCACCTAAAAATGCGCCCATGAATTCGAATATAACGGCGATAATTAAAGCTTTGCGTACTGTGACAGCTTTTGAACCCATGGTCGTGCTCATCACATTCGCAAGATCATTAGCACCTACGCCCCAAGTCATTGCGAGGCCGAGTAAGCAAGCGAGCATTAAATAAATATAATTAATATCCATGGTTACCGCGCAAGTAATAATTCAAGACGACCACCAACACCTTGAGCATGGTTGGCGATCTCGCCTGTCCATTCAATGACTTTATAAAGAAATATCACGTCAATAGGAGGTAATTTATTTTCAAGCTTGAATAATTGATGGCGAATGGCCACTTGCATTTCATCGGTATCATGTTCGATTTGATCTAATTTATGAATCATATCTTCTACGAGTCTCGCTTCATTTCCTCGGAACCCCGTTTCTAATAATTCATCTAATTCATTAATCGCCTTACGTGCTTGTTTGGCAGCATCAATACATCGATTGAGCAAAGCCATATATTCTGCAGAGAATTCTTTAGGGATAATCATTCTTCGTCCGAGGATGAGACCGGCAATGTCTTCTGCTTTATTAGCGATTCGATCTTGCACGGTTAAGATTTCTAAAATGTCGCTACGAGGAACGGGTAAAAATAAACCTTTGGGTAAATGTAAACGTAAATCTCTTTTAATTTGATCAGCTTTACTTTCTAAAGTATCAATTTCTTTTTGATGAATTAATGCTTGCTCCCAATTCTGAGATAACACGGCTTCAAAGAATGGAACGAGAGCTTTGGCACATGCTGTGACTGTATCAACGTGCTCTTGCAATGGTCGTATGGGTGAGCGAGCGAATAAATTGAGGATAGGTGTTGTGATTGCCATAAAAGTCCTTATAATTTTGGGCGGATTATATCTGAAGGACTATGAAGTTAGTAGCCCGGGTAAGCGTTAAGCTTTTGTAACGCGTAACCCGGGTTTCGATCCGTGGTGTGCGTTACGAAAGCTAAGCGTTAATCCGAGTACAACAAACATGAAATGGAGGAGAGTATATGTCAGCAGGAAAAATTATTACGACGGCATTAGCCAGTGTGGTTGCTGTGGGCTTAAGCGGCCAGGCAGTAGCTGGAAGCAATAGTATGGAAAAATGTTATGGAATTGCGAAAAAAGGGAAGAATGATTGTGCAACTTCCACCATGGCATGCTCTGGGCAATCTAGCAAAAATTCTGAAGCGGATGCGTGGATTTATTTACCTAAAGGCACTTGTGACAAGATTGTGGGTGGTAGTACGAAGCCCCCTGCACCTGCCAATACCCCAGCCCAAACCAAATCTTAAATGAAGGCTGAGGGAAGGGCGCAAACCCAGCAATCCATTTATGGCGTTGGGGTGGGTTTGCGCCCGCAGCATTTCAGTTATATTTTCAAGCACCGCCCAAAAGTTCCATGGTTTGAAATTTTGACCGATAATTATTTAGTCGATGGCGGGCCTATGCTTTCTCGATTAGAGAAAATCCGAGCTGACTATCCGATTGTTATGCATGGTGTAGGATTATCCATCGGCTCCACAGATCCACTCAATATCAATTACTTAAAAAAAATTCGGCAATTAATGGAATTTATCCATCCTACTTTTGTTTCGGATCATTTATGTTGGAGTTCCATTCATGGGCGATATTTTCATGAATTATTACCGTTACCTTATACCGAAGAAGCTTTGAATCACGTGGTCGCTCGTGTTGAACAAGTACAAGAAATTTTAGGAACACAAATATTATTAGAGAATGTATCTAGTTATATCACTTATCGTGAATCGACCATGACTGAATGGGAATTTTTAACTGAAATTTCTAAAAAATCAGGTTGTTTAATCTTGCTTGATATTAATAATATTTATGTGAGTGCATACAATCATCATTTTGATTGCCAAAAATATTTGAATCATATTCCTGTTGATCGAGTGGCACAATTTCATATGGCTGGATGCAAAGATTATAAAAATTATTTATTAGATTCGCATGGGGAGTCTATTCAATCTCCGGTTTTAAATTTATATCAGCAAGCCATTAAACGATTTGGCGCAATTCCAACTTCATTAGAAAGAGATAATAATATTCCTGAATTTAATGTTCTTTTTAATGAAGCACAACAACTTCAAGAAATGATGAATGAGTGTATCTATGTCGCTTAAAGAATTGCAGGAAAGTTTTATAAAAGCATTTGACTCTGGGCAAGAAAAAAACCAATTTACTCAATTTGTAAAAGCCAAGCATTTATTATCAGCAGAAAAAGGATTCAGTATTTATTTAAACAGTATTAGGGGAGGGCTGACGAGTGGTCTTTCTATAGTATTTCCTGCATGCAAAAATATTGTCGGCGAAGATTTTTTTAATAAAATGGCATTGTCTTATATTCAAGAAACACCTTCTTATTCTCCTGATGTTGGTGAGTATGGGAAATATTTTTCTGAATTTATCAAGAGGTTTCCTCCTGCATCTCATTTATCTTATTTAAGCGATGTTGCGAAATTAGAGTGGGCGTGGCATAAAGCGTTTAATGGATTAGATGCAAAAAGTTTAGATTTTGCTAAATTACAAGATATTGATGTTGAAGAAACAAATAATATTCAATTTTTTATGCCAGAAAATGCGAGTTTGATAGAATCAGAATATCCAATCCTTCATATATGGACAATCAGTCAAGATGATTATCAGGGTGATGAAGTTGTTCATTTAGAAGAAGGGGGAGAATACTTAATCGTTTGGCGCAAAGGGTTGGAAGTTTTTATAGAAAGATTAACAGAACCACAGTGGCAATTATTGCAAGCGATTCAAATGGGAAAGACTATCAGTGAAATTGCAAATGAGTTTTCTGGGGATCTTACGCAATTATTACCCGAATTAACCAGTTGTGGGTGGGTAACGGATTTTGAAGTAGAAAGTTAAGTTATTGGAGATTTCTTATGTGTATGAAACTAATCAAATCACTTTGGACTGGATTTAATAAAACGCTCAACTACTTAATGCCTGTTGGAGATTTATTTGTGCGGTTCTGGATCGCGAGACTTTTCTTCTTATCTGGACTCAGCAAAATACAATCTTGGTCAACAACCATTTCTTTGTTTCAAAATGAATATCAAGTTCCATTATTACATCCTGTGATTGCAGCGCATATTTGTACAATAGTAGAATTAGTTGTTCCTATATTTCTTTTCTTAGGTTTGGGACAACGACTTCCTGCATTTATATTATTTGTATTTAATATTATTATCGTTTGTTCTTACCCTGTATTATGGATGAATGTAACAGGCCCTGCCTTAGCACAACATTTTTATTGGGGTATTCTTATCATGATGATTATGTTACACGGTAATGGAAAGTTATCTTTAGATTACTTGATTGAATATTTATGTTCTCGGAAAAAAATTAATCTTTAGGATTACTTTTGTGGGGTGCTGCAGCACCAATTTGACGAACGATCAGCATCGCAATTTCTAGTGATTGCTCGTAATTCAAGCGAGGATCGACGAGTGATTTGTAAGCGCGCGTTAAATCTTTTTCAGCAAGACCTCGTGCACCACCAAGACATTCAGTGACATTTTCTCCCGTTAATTCTAAATGTACGCCACCGAGATGACTATTCAATTGATGATGAATTTGAAAAGTCTTTTCAAGCTCACATAAGATATCCGAAAAATGTCGAGTCTTAATGTTTTGTTCCGTTACTTGTGTATTTCCATGCATGGGATCACAAAGCCATAATACATGTTTGCCATGGGCTTGTACGGCTTCAATTAATGAAGGCAAACATTTTTCAATTTGAGTCGCACCCATTCGCGTGATGAAAGTTAATCGTCCCGGTTCATTGTTTGGATTCAAAATATCGATTAATTCTATCAACCATTCAGGTGTTGCTTTAGGTCCTACTTTGACGCCAATAGGATTAGAAATCCCGCGCAAGTATTCGATATGAGCACTGTTTACATCTGCCGTTCGCATACCTACCCATAAAAAGTGAGCTGATAAGTTATACCAGTGATTAGGATCTGTTTGACGAGTTAATGCTTGTTCATAAAGTAAATGTAAACTTTCGTGGCTAGTAAAAAAATCAACTCGATTGATACTGCTTGTTCGAAGACCTTCTACAGTATTAATAAAATCTAAAGTATCGCCCAAAGAACGCGTGAACGCTTGGTATTCGTTTGCTAAAGGAGAATGCTGAACAAAATCTAAATTCCAATTTTCCGGATGTTCTAAACTCGCAAAGCCACTATCTATGAGTGCGCGAAGATAATTTAATGTTAATGCAGAGTATTGATATCCTTGTAACATCAAATCAGGATTCGGTGTGCGAGCTTCCAGCGTGAATTCAGGTTTGTTAATCACATCGCCTCGATAACAAGGAAGCGTTATATTATCTTGAGTTTCTGTATCAGCAGACCGTGGTTTGGCATATTGTCCCGCAATGCGTCCGATACGAATAATCGGTTTACGTAAACCATGCAGTAGTATCAAACTCATTTGTAATAATATTTTCAATTTGCTCGTGATGGAATCAGAATGGCAATCTGAAAAACTTTCAGCACAATCACCTGCTTGTAATACAAATCCTTTGTTTAACGTAGCGTCTGCTAATTGCTTTTTTAAGTTTTTAATTTCAACAGGTGTTACGAGCGGTGGCAATTTTTCAAGTATGCTCATAACGTGCAGCAACGCTTTTGGATCTGCATAAGTGATATTTTGAAGGCAGGACTTAGACTGCCAAGAATTTGGATGCCAGATTTTTGAAGTCATTTTTTAGATAAAACCCACAAGCATTTAGAAAAAGAGCATTGTAACCATTGTTGTGAAAAAATCATCCTTTTGTTTCACAGGTTTTATCGCAGCAGCATCGATTGACGGTATTATATAGAAAAGCAATCAATGAACCGATGCAAAATCCAACCGCTAACCCATACAACCCGCCAGTGGCAGCGCCAACTAAAGTTGCGTGATAACCCACGTAGGCATTGCCAACAACTTCGATAAACTTGCTCGCCCAACCCGCAGCGCTCAGCGAGGCGCCAAACCCAATAATGAATAAGGCAACCCCTTGAGTAATGCCTAATGCAAATCCAAATGCTGGGATACATAAGCGTGTACAGCCGTTACTACTCATAGTCATTTACTCCCAAATATGTCTAAACCTACTGTAATTATAGGTACTATTTGAGTTATTGTGAGTATTTTATACAATTTATAGCTTTTGGAGCCCATTATCGAGGCAGTTAGCTAATAAATAGGCCAGAGAGGCACCGCCAGGCAAGGTAATATGAGGAGCAATTTCATAGAGCGGATATAAGACAAAGTCCCGTTTATACATTTCAGGATGAGGGACTCTTATAGTAGGTTCATTAATAGAGTGCTCGCCATAGAGTAATAAGTCCAAGTCTAAAACACGAGGTTCCCAGCGAGTTTTTCTATCTCGTCCATGTATGACTTCAATATCGTGGAGGGATTCTAATAATTGTTTTGCTGAGAGCGTAGTTTCTAATTCAGCGACAGCATTAACATAACTGGGTTGTTCAGAGTAAGGTGCTAATGGTTTGCTGGAATATAAAGAAGAACTTTTTGTTAGTTTTGTTTCAGGAATTTTTGTGATTTCTAACAAAGCTGTTTTAATTTGTTGAGTAGGATTATTTAAATTACTTCCTAAGCCTATATAGCAAATAATCGTGTTATTCATTTTGTGTAGTAGTTTTTGGTTGAGGTAAAGCAGCAACCATGGCTTCTCGTTCTTCATTACCGACAGATTGGAATCGAGTCCACCAATCTGCTAACTCTTGTTTGACTTCCCCAATTGTTGCACGCAGTAAAAGAAAATCATAACCTGCTCTAAATCGTGGATGTGACAGCGTTCTAAAAGCACGACTTCCTGCTCGTTTGTGAAAGCGATATTGTAAGAACCAAATTTCACGTGCAGTTTTTGTGAGACGCTTTGGAATAGCAATTGTTTTCAATTGAGTTTGAATGACTTGGTTCGCTGAATTTTCAAAAGCAATCATTTTTGGTAATTCGGGGTTTTGTTTTTTTTCTGTGGCTTGTAAGTCATGCCACAGAAATGCTGCAAATAAAAATGCAGGTGTTACTGGCTTATCTTGATTAATACGAGTGTCTGTATTGAGAAGCATGGATTCAAGAAACTTTTTAACCACATTATTTTGAGATCTTGATAGATGATAAGCAGTTTGAGGAAAGAGTGATTTGAATAAATCATACTGATTTAACAGTGTAAATGCAGCAAGAGCATTTCCGCTATGAAATATTTTAATAACTTCATCAAACAATCGAGCAGATGGTACATGAAGTAATAATCCAGATAATTTTGATAAAGGAGCTGCGGTTTTTTCTTCGATAGTAAAATTCAATTTTGCAGCAAAGCGAACAGCACGAAGCATACGAACAGGATCTTCTTGATATCGCTTTTCAGGTTCTCCAATCATGCGAATGATTTTCTTCTCTAGATCGGCCATCCCACTTGTATAATCAACGATAGAAAAATTAGTGATATTGTAATAAAGCGCATTTACTGTGAAATCTCTGCGCCAAGCATCTTCTTCTAAAGTGCCATACACATTATCTCTCAAAATAATGCCGTGAGGATTTTTAGTAATGGTTTTTACTATTTCTGTGTTTGCACGAAAAGTCGCAACTTCAATAATTTGGCGTCCAAAGAAAACATGCGCTAAACGAAATCGTCGCCCGATTAATCGACAATTACGAAATAGTTTTCGAACTTCTTCTGGGTGAGCATCTGTCGCAATATCAAAATCTTTCGGTGCCTTGCGGAGTAACAAATCACGAACGCTACCGCCCACTAAAAAAGATTCGTAGCCGGCTTTTGCCAACCGTCTCAGAACTTTCAAGGCGTTTGGATTGATATCTGCTCGTGAAATACAATGATGATCTCGTGGGATAATAAAAGACGCATCAATATTGCTGTGTCGCGCTTCGACTTTTTGGCGTTTTGACGTCAGTATGTTTTTGATGAAGCTAAAAATAACGATATTCCTCTTGGGTTAGGGCGGGCTATTTACCAGCTGTGTAATTTCAAGGCTGTGAATTCTAACCGTTTGGGGGTCGTTTGGGAATGGCAAATAACCATGAGTCTAGATACGGCTATTGAGGAGGTGAATTCAGCTGTATTTTAAAATCTTGAACCGTATAATCCGTTTTTTTAAAAGGAAGGTGATATGGAGCAATACCGTCAGCCGCTGAATTGGTTGCAGCAACAGCAAGCAAACATGACCAAAACCCTAATTGAATGGGCCAATATCAATTCGGGGACTTATCATTTGGATGGCTTGGCCAAAATGTCTCAGGTTTTACAAAAAGCTTTTTCTGAGTTGTCGACCGATATTGCAGAAATTGAGTTACTACCTTTCAGTCACGTTAATAGTCTAGGTCAAGTCGTGCAATGCCATGTTGGAAAAGCGTTAAGTATTCGTAAACGTCCAGAAGCGCCTCAACAAGTATTTCTATGTGGACATATGGATACTGTATATGGTGCGGATCATCCTTTCCAGCAAGTCAAAAAAATAGATGACAATACATTGAATGGCCCTGGTGTGACCGATATGAAAGGTGGATTACTTATAGTGCTGTATGCACTTCACGCTTTAGAGCAATCACCGTTTGCTGATCAATTAGGTTGGGAAGTGTTAATTACCTCAGATGAAGAAATTGGATCGCCTGCTTCGGCTGCTTTATTAGCAGAAGTTGGAAAACGTCACAAAGTTGCTTTTATTTTTGAGCCTGCATTAAGTTCAGGAGATTTGGTGGGTGCGCGCAAAGGCTGTGCTGTATTTACAGTAGTGGCCAAAGGGCGAGCTGCGCACGCAGGAAGAGACTTTCAAGCAGGACGAAATGCGATTTGTCATTTAGCTGAATTTATTCAAAGTGCTAATCATTTAAATGGAAAGCGTGAAGGCGTCACGATTAATGTGGGAAGAATTCATGGTGGCAGTGCGACTAATGTGGTTCCCAATTTAGCAATTGCTGAGATCGATGTTCGAATTACACAATCAGAAGATGAGGCCTGGGTAAAAGAAGCATTTAATAAAATAGTGTCTGAATTAAGTGATCGAGAAGGATTCCAAATTGAATTACATGGGGATTTTCATCGTAAACCAAAACCTTTAGATGCTAAAAATTTAAAGTTGTTAGAGTTTGTGGTCGCTGCAGCCAAAGAATTAAATTTAAATATTCAATGGCATCCTTCTGGAGGATGTTGTGATGGAAATAATTTATCAGCAGCTGGTGTTGCTGTCGTTGATTCTCTCGGAGTTCGAGGCGGAGATATTCATAGTGAAAAGGAATTTATTAAATTAGATAGTTTAGTGGAACGATCACAGCTCGCCGCATTATTACTCATGAAATTAGCTAAGGAACAAAATTTATGATGTTAGTAAGACCTGTCAAACCGAAAGATTTAAATGGAATTTTAGAGCTTGCACAACAGAGTAGTGGAGGAATGACCACGTTGCCTCCGAACAAGAAATTAATTCAAACGAAAATTCAAAATTCAATTCAGGCGTTTTCTAAGCCAGCGGATCAACATTCTTCGGCATTATATTTTTTTGTTTTAGAAGATCTTGAAAAGAAAAAAATTGCGGGGACCTGTGCAATAGATTCAAGAGTTGGATTAGAGGTGCCATTTTATTCATATCATGTAGGTACATTGACGAAAATTAATTACGATTTAGATATTACTTCACGATATCAAATACTCCATTTGAATAATGATTTTTCCGGAAAATCAGAAATTTGCACTTTGTTTTTAGCGCAACCGTATCGAAAAGGAGGACTAGGACTTTTATTGTCTCGTTCTCGTTTTTTATTTATGGCGCAATTCCCGACTCGTTTTTCGGATATTATTTTTGCTGAAATGCGAGGCTTTTCCGATAAAAATGGTCAATCACCTTTTTGGGAAGGATTAGGGAAACATTTTTTTCAAATGGAATTTACAAGAGCGGATCAATTAACAGGAACAACTGATAAACAATTTATTGCAGATTTAATGCCTAATTTGCCAGTGTATGTTCCTTTGCTACCCAAGCAAGCGCAGCAAGTCATTGGTCAAGTGCATGAAAATACTCGTCCTGCTTTGAAAATTCTGCAGAAAGAAGGATTTCGTTTCAGTGGTTACGTCGATATTTTTGATGGAGGGCCACTGATTGATACTCCTCTCACAGAAATTCGAACGGTTTCAGAAAGCCGATTATCTGAAGTAGGAAGTATGCGAACAGAACTTATGAGTGAACGTTATTTAATTGCGAATGCATCACTGGATAATTTTCGTGTCTGCTTTGGGAGCTTAGAACAAGAATTAGATGGTAGCGTCACCATCACGCCAGAAGTTGCAAAAGCACTACAAATTAAAGTAGGCGATCAAATTCGCTGGGTTTTATTCTGAGCGAAATTATTATCATGAAATAAACGGTATTATACTGAGTGTGAACTGTGTCATCCCTCGCTCTGCGAAGGATCTCAGCATTAACCTTGAGATCCTTCGGCTTCGCTCAGGATGACAAGAATATAAAGAATGACAACACCATAACTTATATTATTTAAGGAGCATTTCATGTCTCACTTCATCAATGCAAAATGGCTTGAAGGTCAAGGTGCGGCTTTTCAATCTACAAACCCTGCGACTAATGAAATTATATGGAAAGGACATGAGGCATCTGAAACACAAGTGAAGCAAGCCGTTGATGCAGCGAGACGCACTTTTCCTGCTTGGTCAGAGTTATCTCTCGATGCACGCAAAGATTTTTTAGAAAGGTTCGCGCAGCAATTGAAAGATCATAAACTAGAATTTGCAACAGTGATTTCACAAGAAATGGGTAAGCCATTATGGGAAGCACAAACTGAAGTCGGTGCGATGATTAATAAATTAGATATTTCTGTAGATGCTTATCGTACTCGTACAGGCGAAGTAGAAAAAACAGCGGCAGATGCATTGTCTGTAACAAGACATAAACCTCATGGTGTTGTTGCTGTATTTGGACCTTTTAATTTTCCAGGGCATTTACCCAATGGTCATATTATTCCAGCATTATTAGCCGGTAACACCGTAGTATTTAAACCCAGTGAATTAACACCTAAAGTTGCTGAACAAACGATGAAGTATTGGGAAGCTGCAAAATTACCGTCAGGCGTCATTAATATGGTGCAAGGGGGGCGGGAAACAGGTAAAGCATTAGCAGCAGCTGATATTGATGGATTATTTTTTACAGGCAGTTATCAAACAGGTGTTTTATTACATACGCAATTTGCAGGGCGCCCAGAAAAAATTCTGGCTTTAGAAATGGGTGGAAACAATCCGCTTGTTGTGACGGATGTTAAAGATTTGAAAGCAGCAGCATATCTCACTATTCAATCCGCATTTATTACTTCAGGACAGCGATGTGTTTGTGCAAGACGCTTAATTGTTCCAGAAGGAAAATTGGGCGATGAATTTTTAAAACAATTAGTGCAAATGAGCCAGCATTTAAAAGTAGGAAGCTACGAAGAAAGCCCGGAACCATTTATGGGGCCTGTTATCAGTGCATCTGTGGCAGAACGATTATTAAAACACCAAGAAATTTTAGAAAAGCATGGCGGAAAAGCATTACTAAAAATGACATTATTGAAACCAAATACAGCATTAGTTTCTCCAGGGATTATGGATGTAACCTCTGTCAAAGAACATCCAGATGACGAATTATTTGGACCTTTTTTGCAAGTGTTCAGAACAAAAGATTTTGATGCAGCTATTCAAGAGGCAAATAACACCAAATACGGTTTGGCCGCAGGACTCATCAGTGATAATGAAGATTTATTTAAAAAATTCTATCGCGAAATTAAAGCCGGTGTGGTGAATTGGAATCGTCCCATGACAGGTGCTGCAAGCGCTGCACCATTCGGTGGTGTTGGACACAGTGGTAATCATCGTCCTAGTGCTTATTATGCCGCTGATTATTGTGCATATCCTGTCGCGAGTTTAATTGATTCATCTGTAAAATTGCCAGAGAGTTTAACGCCAGGAATTAATATTGAAAAATAAAATTATGTTGAATGAACAAAGCTTACGTATGGCAATGATTTCTGTTGCGAAACGGTTATATGAAAAAAATTTATTAGCAGCTGCAGATGGAAATATTAGTTATCGTATCGATGATCAAAAGATTTTAATTACTCCAGCAGGATGTTCTAAAGCGCTATTATCTTCCGATGATATGGCTGTTATAACAATTGATGGTGAAATTATTTCAGGTAATCCTTCAACTGAACGCCTCATGCATTTAACCGTTTATAATTACTGTCCTGAAGCCCGTTGTGTTGTTCACGCGCATCCTCCGACAGCGATTGCTTGGAGTATTGCTTACCCTGAATTGACCGAATTGCCTGCTGAATCTATGTCTGAATTGATTCTATCTGCAGGTCAAATTCCTTTTGTTCCTTATGCACGGCCTGGCACGCAAACAATGGGCGAAGTGTTAATTCCATTTTTGCCGGAACATCGATTGATGGTTTTATCGCGACATGGTGCGTTAGCCTGGGGAGAAGATTTAGAAGAAGCGGCTAATGGTATAGAACGATTAGAACACTCAGCGGATATTTTGATGAAAGCACAATTACTATGTGGCATTACTAAATTGCCTCAAAAAGAAATTGATGTGCTTCGAGAGATGCGGCAAAAGATAGGTAAGAAATTGTTATGAAAACTTTACTATCAACGGCACTAAAACATATTGATGGAAAATTGTATATTTTAAATCAAGCGCATTTGCCATGGCAGGAAGAATGGATCGAATGCCATTCACCCGAACAAATGGCTGATAGTATTTCTCGATTGCAAGTCCGTGGTGCTCCACTGATTGGAATTTCTGCCGCTTTATCTTTAGCAAAGTATGTGGAGCAAGGTGCTAATGAAAAAGAAATTTATCGTGCAGCTGAATTATTAAAATCAGCGAGGCCCACCGCGATTAATCTCGCTTATTGTATTCAAAAGCAAATCAAAGCCTATGAGGAACAAAAAGATCTGCAACGTATTATTAAAGTGGCAGAGGATTTATTTGAAGAAGACCAAAAATTATGTAAAGACATAGCCAATCATGGGTTTGATCTGTTGGAATCGGGTGATTCGGTTTTAACTCATTGTAATACCGGCGGTTTAGTGACTACTGGAATAGGAACTGCTTTAGGTATCATCATTCATGCACATAATCATGGTAAAAAATTGCATGTCTATGTTGATGAAACCAGACCATTATTACAAGGTGCACGGCTCACGACTTGGGAATTAAAAAAGGCAGGCGTTCCTTATACTCTAATATGTGACAATATGGCTGCTAGCTTAATGCGTGATAAGAAAATTCAAAAAGTAATCGTTGGCGCTGACAGAATCGCAATCAATGGAGATTTCGCTAACAAAATAGGCACTTATTCTGTTGCTGTGCTAGCAAAGCATCATAATATTCCATTTTATGTCGCAGCTCCTTATACAACTGTCGATCCGAACTGCTTACAGGGCAGCGATATTATTATTGAGCAAAGGAATGCAGAAGAAGTAAAAGGATTTGTGAGTGATTACCAAAATTTATTATGGAGTTGTGAAGATGCTTTGGTTTACAATCCTGCATTCGATGTAACCCCAAAAGAATTTGTAACCGCATTTATTATTGATAAAGGAATATTGAAGCCTGATGACCTGAGATATCAATTTTTATAGGGGAATTCTTTTTAACAACGTAACTTTGGTGTGATTTTAGAAAAAATAAAAATGGAGAAACATAATGGATTGGTCTTCCTTGCAAAGTATTCTATTAGTTATCAAGCATATTATTTCATTGATTGGATTTTTAATTATTTTTTCAGGGGTGCTGGTCGCGTTATATCAATATGTTTATTACGCCTTTAGTGGAAAGTTGTTGAATAAAGAAGACACCAAAATTAATCTCATTCGTCTTAATCTGGGACGAATCCTTATTTTAGGGTTAGAGTTTATCGTAGCGGCTGATCTCATTGGTACGATGACAACACCGGGTTATTACGAAGTTGGTATTCTTGCCATCATTGTTTTGATCCGAACATTCTTGAATTTTTCTATTAACAAAGAATTAATGGCGATTAATAAGGAAGCTTAATCCTTAAATCGTTTTACATGATGGTGACAATAAGGTGTATGTCCTGTCTTTTGATAATAATCTTGATGATACGTTTCAGCGGGCCAGAAAGTAGCAGCTGGCAAAAGACGTGTTGCAATATCTAAGCCATCATTCTCTAAAATTTTAATTAAGTCTTCGGCGGTTTTTTTCTGTTCGTCGTTATAATAAAAAACCACACTTAAATATTGCTCTCCGAGATCAGGACCTTGACCATTCGTTTGTGTGGGATCATGGATTTCAAAAAAGTATTGAGTTAACTTTTTAAAGTTTATTTTATTGGGGTCGTATAAAACTCGAATTGCTTCAAAGTGGCCAGTGTTTCCCGCGCAAACTTCTTTGTAAGAAGGATTATTTTTATGTCCACCTGTATAACCAACTTCAGTTTTAAGAACACCAGATAATTTTTTTAAATAATATTCTACGCCCCAAAAGCAGCCTGCTGCGAATATCGCTTCTTCAGTATCTGTTACATGAAGATCAGAAACAAAATCGAGGCTGAGTGAATTAACGCAGTGGCGAGTATTTTTTAATGTGAAATGTTCTCCATGGAATACATGACCTAAATGTGCATGACATCTTGCACAGAGAATTTCAGTACGATGTCCATCTTGATCAGGTTCATGCAATACTGCATTTTTAATTTCTTCATCAAAGCTTGGCCATCCACAACTAGAATGAAATTTTGTTTCAGATCGAAATAATGCAAGCCCGCACTGACGACATAAATAAGTGCCAGATTCGTCTTTATCGTTGTATTCACCGGTAAATGGGTGCTCAGTGCCTTTGTTTAAAACGACTCTCTGTATGTCGGAAGTAAGACTTTTAGTTTTTAGAATCATCATGAGTATCCAGGTGGCGTTGCTAATTTTAAATGCGATGGTTAGTGGGCTCAGAAGCTGAAAACCCTAGTGTTTTGGGTATAGTAGCAGCTATTTGGAGGTTTTCCAGAGGGGTAATAACTGGCAAAATTGTCTAAAATTTTTTGCTTAATTAAAGTCTTTTACTATTATAAATGTATCTTAATTGGAACGTACGATCTATGGATTGGTTAGAACAGTTTCAACATTACTTATGTCCTGCCGGTGATGGGGTATTCACAGTACGTACTGCTCAAGAAAAAAAACTTCATTTGCAAAAATTATTATACGGTAGTGTTAATGGTGATGTTGTAAGTATATGGAAAAATCATTTAGAAAAACTCAATCACTCAAATGTACCTGTGATCTTAGGAATATGTTCTGATTCCGGTGGTGGGATCTTACGAGGTGCAAATTGGGGCCCATTATTTATTCGGGAAGCGCTCTATCAAAAAGTGCCTGTTGAAAAATTTTTTGATTGTGGCGATGTGCGTATTAATCCACATTTATTATTAGATAAATATCTCAATGAAGTCACCATTCAACGTTGTCGAAAAGTTTTTTATGGAGATTCTGAAATTCCTTTATCAGTTAGTCCTTTATCTATTACTGAGTCTGTATTAACAACGCTTTATGAAAACTTTCCCAACAAACGAGTTTTAGGATTGGGTGGTGATCATTCTGTAAGTTATGCATTAATAAAACCTTATTTATTATCTAAACATCAACAAGAAAAGCGGGTCGCTGTTATTCATTTTGATGCACATACAGATTTATTAGCCGAGCGTTTAGGAATTGATATTTGTTTTGGTTCTTGGGCTTATCATATTTTACCTTACTTAAGTATGCCGAGTGATTTAATTCAGATTGGTATTCGTTCCAGTGGGCATGATAAAGCCTATTGGGAATCTCAATTGGGGATTGAACAATACTGGGCGGATGACATTATGAAACAAGGGTGTTCCGCTATTGCAAGAAAAATTATTCGCAGTTTAAAACATAAAGAAGTAGATGAAATTTATGTAACTTTTGATATTGACTGCTTGGATGTGAAATATGCATTTGCAACGGGAACTCCAGAGCCAAATGGGCTGACACCGAGACAAGCCATTCAATTGATTCGCTCGCTTGCAAAAGTTTTCCCTGTGACTGGGGCAGATATGATGGAAGTAGCCCCTTTCATAAAACCATTTTATAGCCCTAGAACGACTCGACACACGGCAGTTGTTGCTGCAGATATTTGTGAAGTACTGCTGCGAAGCATGTTGTAAATTTTAACCAACTAATTGCATTTCAAAATCAGCCTTAGAAATCCCACATTCAGGACAGCACCAGTCTTCTGGTATGGCTTCCCAGGCAGTGCCTGGAGTAATACCTTCTTCTGGTAAGCCTTTCATTTCATCATAAATAAAGACACAAATTTGACAGATCCATATTCTCATTGATTGCCTCACAACGTTTTAATGATTAGTATGACTACTTTAATTCTACCGGCTCTATATAAGTTTTTTTTATGAAAAATGCAACAAAACCTGTATTTTCTCGTTGGTATCCAAAGGGTGTGCTTGACTCCCTAATCCCTCCGCTTTTGAAACCCTTACTACTATATGCAGGTTCAATGACGCATCATATGGAAAGCATTTGTCATTCTGTTAAAATCGATGCCCATATAGAGCATCATGGGTTTGCGTGTCGAGATGAACGTCAATTGTTAGACTTACCTTATCGTCAAATGGTTTGGGTTCGAGAAATTACGATGGTTTGTGATGGAGAACCTTGGTTATTTGGTCGGACGGTTATTCCACAAAAAACACTGGTGGGTTATTGGAAGCGGTTAACGCGGTTGCGATCTATACCACTTGGTGCTGTTTTATTCCGCGATCCCAACATCGTTCGCGGTGAATATGAGATTGCACAATTAGACAAACATCATTTTTTATATAATAAATCTCGTCGATATTTAGAAAATGACAAAGATTATTTATGGGCAAGGCGTTCTCAGTTTTATTTAGATGAGAATCCCTTATTACTTTCTGAAGTTTTTTTACCAGCAATGATAAAGAGGATCATGAAATGATTTCAAAAGCACACCTTGAGAATTATTTTAAAATGATGAGATTTGACAGACCTATAGGTTTTATATTGTTATTATTTCCAGCAATAACAGCGCTTTGGATTGCTGGATATGGTTTTCCTGATCCTATTATCATGGTTATATTTATTTTGGGTGCTTTTACTGCACGAGCAGCAGGTAGTGTTATTAATGATTATTTAGATCGAAATTTTGATGGATTAGTTGAACGCACTAAGGAAAGACCTTTAGCATTGGGTAAAATTACCGAAAAAGAAACACTGTTTTTATTTTTCGCGCTAGGTTTTATATCATTGTTATTAGCGTTCATGTTAAACACATTCACTTTTATTTTAGCGTTGATTGCAGGTGGATTAACGGTTCTTTATCCCTTGTTAAAAAGAGTAACTCATTTGCCTCAAGTGGGATTGGGGATCGTTTGGTCGTTTGGAATTTTAATGGCATTTAGTGTCACACGTGGAGAATTACCAGGAATAGCATGGTTGTTATATTTTACTAATTTATTACTTACATTTGCATATGACACTATGTATGCAATGTCTGATATGCCAGATGATTTACAAATAGGAGTAAAATCAACAGCAATATTATTTGGAAAATATGCATCACCCACCATTGGAATTTTTCAGTTAGTAGTATTAGCTTTATTAATTTTAATCGGGAATTTGTTATCAATGCAGATTTATTATTATTTTTCACTACTATTTGTTGCTATGTTTTTTGGATATCAACAGTGGCTAATTAATCAAGGCAATCGGGAGTATTGTTTTAAGGCTTTTTTAAATAATCAATGGGTTGTGTTGGTTATTTTCATAGGCGTTTTATCGGGATATCACTAACTACACAGGCGTGTTGAGTAAATAAAATCATATGATATTGTTAATCGGATATCGAAAACCCGTTTTACAAGCCATTCGAGATTTAGAAATCCCAGTTGTCTTGTGGAGTGAAAAAACTCTACCGGTTTCTCAGCAATCGTATTTAACTAGTCTTTTAATAGCACCTTTCCCTAAAAATGGTTCAGAAATTCCAAAAGAAATTATTGAAAAATTATCAAAGTTTTCATTTTCGGCAGTGATTGCAAGCAAAGAAAATAGTGTTGTTCTTGCTGCAAAAATACGTGAATTTTTTCGGATTTCAGGGAATAGCTTAGTATCCTCAACCTATTGTCATGACAAGTACCAAATGAAGTTAATGGCAGAGCATCATCAGATATCAATTACTCCTTTTGTTTTACTGAATCGACATTCAGATCCAGACCAATTAATTGAACAATTTGGATTTCCTATTGTATTAAAGCAGAGAAATTCTTCGGGAAGTCGAGGCATTCAATTTACTCAAAATAAAGATGCGCTAGTTGAACATATGCATGCCAATTGGTTGGCTGAAAAAATGATTTTAGGACCTGAATATAGTGTGGAATCATTTATTCAAGATCGAAAAATTATTTTTAGTAATATCACCGAATATTTCCAATTAAAATTTTGTAATATTATGCCAGCGGATATTGCTGATACTATTTTTAAAGAGATCCTCGCTTTAAATAAGAAAGTCATTGAGATATTTCATATTGAGCGAGGCATGACACATTTAGAATTATATGTGACAAAACAAGGTTTATTGTTTGGTGAAATTGCATTAAGACCTCCCGGTGGATATTTAATGAATTTATTAGAATTAAGTTATGGCTTTAACCCATGGCAAGCTTTTATTAAATCAGAATTGGGAGAATTGCATTCTGTTCCTCATCAAGCTCAGCGTTATAGTAGCGTCCTGCTCATACATCCAGGAGAAGGGGTTGTTAAAAAGATTGAAGGGTTTGAAGAAATTAAAAGGCAATCTTCTGTTGTCTCAGCGAAATTGCGTTGTTATGTAGGGAAAAAATTAAAAGAAAGAATCGGTGTTGGACAGGATTATGGCGAAGTTATTTTAAAAGCAAAAAGTCGAGATGAAATTGTAAATGCGCTTTCGATAGTGCAGGATCAATTGAAGATTCAGTTGGAGTAGAGCAATCGAGTCTGGCCCCATTGCTCTCCTGTTCACTCTGCGTTTTAATGTTTATTCACCAGATATTTGGATACTTCGTTTCAAGTTTTCTAGGGTAGGTTTGGGTGCTGGTGGCGGAGATGAATGTGAAGGCCGAGGTTGCTGAAAGAAAGCGGAGTGAGGTGAAGTTGCATTAATAGCAGGTTTTATACCGCATAAACTGTCAACCCAATTTTTAAATTGCTCAATTGTTTTTGAATCTCCTGAAGAAGCAAATACTGTATTTACTCCAACGAGCACCTGTAAGTTTGTAATAATTTTATCCCTTTGTGCAGGGTCCAAAGTATTACTGGACATCAATTCAACAATGATGCTTTGCATGTGTTGTTGTAATTCGAGCAGAAGTTGATTTTGCGAAACATTGTTTTGGAGTGTTTTTTGAGTAAGGTCGCTGATATTTGTTTCATCCACTGGCAAGGATAAACTTCCCAAATATATTGGGCGAAACATTGCTGTTCCGTTAGCTAATCCTTCTAAATCTTTTGGTTGTTCACTAAGGTCAACTGAAGTGACCCCTGAAATCTTTTTCCCTTCCCAAAATTTTTTTTCTAGGAAATTGCAAAATATTATGGTTTTTGTATTTTGAGTATGAAGTACACAGTATCCAGGTCGCTTTAAACCAGAGCTTGCAATACGAATCAAATAAGGAGTATTAGATTCTGTTGTGTCTTGAGCGCTGCAATATGATAAGCAGTCATCTAAAAATGTTGCATCACTGGCACATCCAATGAAACTAGAGATATGATTTTTAGCTCCCAGATATTTTTGATAAAACGTGATCAAATCGATAGCATCTATTTGAAATTTGCCTGTTAAACTGTCTTTTGAATCCTCAAGAAACTTAAATGCAATACCACATTGTACAAATAAATCGATATAGGCTCGTTTTACTTCTAGAAATGATAAATTTACATATGGTATCGATGTATTAGCGGCATTTCCTGTGGAAATTGGTTCATGAATTAGAGCAAAATAAGGATTTTTATCGGTAGAGCTAAAAGCTGGAACTATTAACGGAAGCTCCACTGATAACCCAAAAGTTGAGTGGCTGTCATTTTTTTTCAAAACCATCCCTAGCGGCAAAAATTTTGTATCTTCAGTGGGTAATGAAAATGCCATCGATGGAGTTGCTATGTTTCCATGAGCAGGCTCAGTGGTGCTAGGTAACTTTTCATAGTGTCCTGAACGGCTAGGAGTTGTATTGTTTTCAGCCAGAGAAGTTACTGTGGTTCCAGAAAATTGATCGTTGGTATTGTGACTTGTTAGGATTGGTAATTTTTTACAAAAAATAGGTGTAGTAAAAGAACGATTTGATGTTCTGTCTGGAATAGTAGGAAATATAAAATGATTAAAAAAATCTACAGCGCGAGTAAGAATGAATGGATATATAGGAAGTGCTTCGTTTTGATTATCAGGTGTTTTATAAAATTGTGTATACCATTTTTTAAGGACAGAAAAAGAAAAAATGATTTTATATCCAGTGCTATGTTGTTCAAAAATAAGCGCAAGTTTATCGATTGCGAAAGGTTGTTTGAATGCATGATTAGACACAAATTCAAACTCTTGAGTGGTTGGGTTTTTTCTAATACTCCAACCATGTTTTGATGATGTTAATAACCCCTGGTCAACGCCTTCTAAATACGAATTAATAAACTCAGCTAATGCTAAAAGATATTGGATACCTTCTTTGTCGCTTATACCTAACTCATTGAATTTTAACATGCTCACTCCCTCGAAAAATAATTAAGTTTCTATCATTTGCATCACAACATAAGGTTGTTCAGTGGTGCGCGGTATGATGATGATAAAGCGCAGATACAAAACACGGAGTTAAGTTAGCACAACAACAACTTCAGAACAACATTGTTTAAATATTTTGTCTAAACAGTTTTGAAACTAAAGAATAAGAGAAGCAGTTAAAGGTTGCCATTGCTCTCTTTAAAACAGCGGTTGTTCTATATCATCATCAGAGCTAGCAGAACCCATGCTATCACCTTGCTCTGTAGGAAGATGTTCCTTCATAAAGATCTCAGAGACTGCATCAGGATCATCTGCACTGGTTAATGCGCCAGTTTCAGAATCGATACTCATCGTAACAATTCCTTCAGGCATTGACATCGATTCTTCTGGTTGTCCTGCTAAAGCAACTCGCATGAAGTCAATCCACATGGGTAATGCAGTTGTTACGCTATATTCATGCAGTGATTTATTCAGATCGAAACCCAGCCATGCGGTAGCGACTATATTGTTGTTAAAGCCGGCAAACCAAGCATCGACTTGATCATTCGTGGTTCCAGTTTTTCCTGCGATATCGGAACGTCCCAATACTTTTGCTGGTGTTGCTGTTCCGTGTTGAATGACATCCTTTAATACCATGGTTATCATATAAGCAAGCTCAGCAGAAATGACACGTTTTGCTTTTTGTGGTGCATCGCAAGCATCACAAGCAACAGGAGGATTAGATTGTGCAATCAATTTATCTGAAGAGTCAGTAATTTTTTCAATAATATAAGGATCAATTTTAAATCCACCATTTGCAAAGGTAGCATACGCTACGGTTAGCTGTAATGGGGTGACACTAGCTGTCCCTAATGCAAGTGAAAGTGTTTTAGGAATTTGTTCTGATTTAAATCCAAAACGTTCGATGAACTTAACCGTATAAGGGATTCCCACTAAATCGAGTAATCTAATCGAAACTAAATTACGAGATTTCATTAACCCGATATGTATGCGTGTAGGGCCATAAAATTCATGCGTATAATTTTGTGGTCGCCATTCACCAATACTGGGGTCTTCCAACACAATAGGCGCATCATTAATAATCGTTGCTAATGTATATCCTTTTTCTAATCCTGCAGCATAGATGAAAGGTTTAAAACTGGAACCAGGTTGTCTTTCCGCTTGAGTGACTCGATTAAAACTACTTTTATAAAAATTAAAACCACCGACTAAAGCTTTGATCGCACCATTCTTTGGATTTAGTGCAATAAATCCTGCCTCTGCTTCAGGTATTTGAACCAATTGCCAGTGATTATTTTTTTGATCTAACCAAACGATATTTCCAGGACGTACAATGTCTTTAACTGTTCTACGTCCAGTCCAAGCTAAACCTTCCCAAGGAATAGTCACGACTTCACCATTTTGAATGAGTGCTACCGCTGCGCGATCACGAATAGAGAGAATCAGTGCAGGGCGCAAATCATTAATGGTCGGTATTTGTTTCAATGCTTTTAAGCGTTCGCTGGCTTGTCGTAATTTGCTTAAATCTAAACTTTTAAAGTTTCCTCGAAAACCATGACGTTGATCATAAGCTAATAAATTTTTATGTAGTGATTGGCTAGCTGCGACTTGCAAATTGCTATCGATGGTCGTATAAACTTTATAACCTTTTGTATAAGCATCATCTCCGAATTGTTGAACCATAGCTTCACGAACCATTTCTGCAACGTAAGGTGCATTAACTGCAATTTTATGTCCATGATAAGTTGCTGTCATTGGCTCGTGGATTGCTTTTTCATACTGCGCCTTATTGATAAAGTCTGCTGCTAACATACGTGATAAAACATGATTACGTCTTTCTTTTGCTGCGGCAGGATCATTAATTGGATTTAATCGAGAGGGCGCTTGAGGTAAGCCTGCGATGGTGGCCATTTCTCCTAAAGTTAAATCTTGTAATTTTTTACCATAATAAACTTCTGCTGCGGCTGAAACACCATAAGCGTGATAACCAAAATAAACTGCATTGAGATAGAGTTCTAGAATTTTACTTTTACTCATATATCTTTCAATTTTAAAAGCGAGCAATATTTCATTAATTTTTCGCATGTAAGTTTTTTTGCGCGATAAGAAGAAGTTACGTGCAACTTGCATCGTGATGGTGCTACCACCTTCTGCTTTTGTTCCCGTTCGTAGTAGTTGTAAACCAGCGCGCCCTAACCCAAAAATATCTACACCAGAATGTTCAAAGAATCGTTGATCTTCTGTTGCTAATAAAGCTTGAACTAGTGGTTTGGGAATTTGTTCTAAGGTGACAGGGTTTCGACGCATATCACCGAAGACACCAATGAGTTTGTTATCGCTGGTATATATCTGTAGAGGAATTTGTAGTTGTATGTTCTTCAGAGAATCGATACTGGGAAGATTGCTACTTAAATAAATGTAAACAACGGCCGCGAAAATGAATCCAATAATGGCAAGATTCATTAAGGACCAAACTCCAGTGCGCCAAAAAAAACTTTTACGAGACATGATTTTCCTACGTTACCAATGTGCGTCGCGCATTATATGAAAAATAGTTCGTAAATTAAACTAATTTCCTCTTTTTAATTGTTCAAAAATTCTCTATACTGTTCATTTGTTGCGCTTTAAGCGCGTGAATCGCGTACATGCCAAGGAGTTAGGTGATGTTACCCCGTCTTATTAAGAAACAAATGCCCAACCTCATTGGGTTGGATATTTCCACGGCGTCTATAAAGTTGATAGAGCTTGGCTTAAAACCAGATGGATACCGTGTGGAACACTATGCCATGGTGCCTTTGCCGCACGGTGTTATTGAAGATGAGATTAAAGATCCTGCCAGCGTCATTCATTGTGTTAAAAAAGCCATTGAAGAATCTCAAACATCTATCCAATCAGTTGCAATTGCAGTACCTGATTTTTTAGTTGTTAAAAAAATTTTCCAATTCCCGATGAGCTTAAAAAAAGAAGAAATAAAAAATTATATTGAAT
>JAFEDO010000135.1 GCA_018241565.1 Pseudomonadota bacterium | reverse complement strand
TGAAAAATCAACAAATTAGCAGCATTGTGAAACTACGAACGATTAATAATTTCTAAATATTCCTTCACACCTTCTTGAACCGTTTTGAAAGAATGATCATAACCGATAGAACGTAATGCGTTTACATCTGCTTCCGTAAAACTTTGATATCTTCCCTTCAAATGTTCAGGGAAAGGAATATATTGAATTTCACCACGCTGATGGAATTTAGTCACAGCTTCTGCAACTTCATTAAATGTTTGAGAACGCCCTGTTCCTACATTAAAAATTCCTGACTTATCACGATGTTGCCAAAACCATATATTGACAGCAACCACATCGCCTACATAAATAAAGTCTCGACGCTGTCCGCCATTTTCGTAGCCATCACACCCTTCGAATAATTTCACAAATCCTTGTTCTTTGATTTGGTTATTAAAATGAAAAGCAACACTCGCCATGGTGCCTTTATGATTTTCACCGGGACCATATACATTGAAGTAGCGTAATCCAACCACTTGACTCGATGGTTTTGGGCAAACGCGACGAACGTATTGATCAAACAAATATTTAGAATATCCATACACATTTAATGGTTTTTCGTTGGCAAGAATTTCTTGGAATTTTGTACCGCCCCCATAAACAGCAGCACTTGATGCATAAATAAATTGAACTTTTTCTTCTAATGCATAGTGTAATAATTTTTTGGAATACTCGTAATTATTTTCCATCATATAACGACCATTCCACTCAGTCGTTGTAGAACAAGCGCCTTCATGAAAAATAACTTCAATATCTTTAATTTTTCTTTGTTCTATCTGTTTAATAAACTCATCTTTATCTAAATAATCTAAAATTTCGCAATCAACTAGATTATTAAATTTAGTGCCGTCTGTTAATTCATCGACAACTAAAATATCTTTTCTTCCTAATGCATTTAAACCTTTAATTAGATTAGATCCTATAAATCCAGCGCCACCAGTAACAACAATCATTCACTTATCTCCTCTGATAATAATTTATCGACAACAGCTGTCGTTGAACATCCCGGAACAAATGGCAATATTTTAACGTCACCACCATGATTTAAAACCGCTTGGGATCCTGCAATTTGTTCTACTTTATAATCGCCCCCTTTCACTAAAATGTCGGGTAAAACAGCATTAATTAAACGCTCTGGCGTATCTTCACTGAATGGCACAACCCAATCAACTGAACCTAATGCCGCTAACACCGCCATGCGTCTTGAGAGCGTGTTAACAGGTCTTGCTTTACCTTTTAATCGTTTTACTGATTCATCATCATTAACTGCAACGATTAAACGATCTCCTAATTTTTTAGCTTCTTCTAAATAAGTCACGTGACCCGCATGCAGAATATCAAAGCATCCATTGGTAAATACGATTCGCTCACCATGATGACGAGCATCAGCAACTGCAATGATTAATTGATCTTCACTCAAAACACCCGTATCAACACCCTGCATTCTAAATAATGTCCGACGTAGCTCGGGAACAGAAACAGTTGCAGCACCTAATTTAGTGACAACAATACTTGCTGCAATATTCGCTAATGTCGTTGCTTGTTCTAATGATTCACCCGTTGCCAATGCACTAGCTAGTACTGAAATTACTGTGTCTCCCGCACCAGTGACATCAAATACTTCTCTGTTTTTAGCGGGCAAATGAAATTCAGAATGCTCCGAACGCAACAATGTCATACCTTGTTCACCACGAGTGACTAATAAGGCACTAATATTATTTTCAAGAATCGCTTTCTTTCCTTTTGAAATAATTTCAGATTCGTTTTTGCAACAACCAACGACCGTTTCGAATTCTTTACGATTGGGTTTTAATAAATAAGCGCCTCGATAACGTGCAAAATCATTTCCTTTTGGATCTACTAAAACACGAACACCTTTTGCTTGCGCTAATTGAATAAATTGCTGAGGATCACCAATCGCTCCTTTGCTGTAATCCGATAAAATCACAATATCTGTTTCTGATAATCGTGCTTGAAATTCTTTTAATAATGGAGAGCAATCGTATTCAACAGCCGGTTCTTCAAAATCCAAACGAATTAATTGTTGGTTACGGCTAATGATTCTAAGTTTAGTGACCGTTGGGATATTAGGAATACGATGTATATGTGCCGTAACACCAGCAGCGATGAGTTTATCAGCAAGCATATCCCCTGCTTCATCATCTCCGCTCACTCCTAGTAAAGTCGCTGAAGCGCCTAATGCACGAATATTCAATGCAACGTTGCCGGCCCCTCCTGGGCGTTCTTCAGAATGATGGACATGTACTACAGGGACAGGCGCTTCTGGAGAAATTCGAGATGCCCCACCGCGCCAATAGCGATCCAACATGATATCGCCGACAATTAAAACTCTTGCTTTAGAAAAATCCGGCAACTGGTTTTGTGTGACCATTAAGCTTTCCTATATCTGTTTATTCTTAAAAAGGGCGGGCAGTATATCATGCCGTATATATTTAACGCACTTCGAATAGAAGAATTAATCTGATATTTGCATCATTTCGAAATCTTCTTTGCTGGCACCACAGTCTGGGCAACACCAAGTATCAGAGACTTCTTCCCAACGAGTACCTGCGGGGATCCCATCCTCAGGCCACCCTTGCTCTTCGTCGTAAATAAAACCACAAATCAAACAAATATACTTTTTATAATCCTGCGTCATACCTTTTTAACCTTGCTATTTATGATAAAATGCCGGCGGATTTTACCACCATATGCCCTGAAAGAGGACCCCAATGAACCACTCAGCTCAATTATTTCAAAAAGCCCAAACCTATATCCCTGGGGGCGTCAATTCTCCTGTACGAGCCTTTAAATCAGTTGGTGGCAATCCGATTTTTTTCAAGCAAGGAAAAGGGGCTTATTTGATTGATGAAGATAATAAGCAATACATCGACTACGTAGATTCCTGGGGACCATTAATCTTAGGGCATGCAGAACCCCATGTGGTCAAGGCTGTTACTCACGCCGCTGAAAAAGGTTTAACATTTGGAGCAGCTACGGCAATCGAAGTCGAAATCGCTGAGAAAATTTGCCATTTAATGCCTTCTATTGAAATGGTTCGTATGGTGAACTCAGGCACAGAAGCCACCATGACAGCCATTCGCTTAGCACGTGGATTTACAGGTCGCGATAAAATCTTAAAATTTGAAGGGTGTTATCACGGGCACAGCGATGCCTTATTAGTAAAATCAGGATCTGGATTACTCACTTTTGGAACGCCAACTTCCGCAGGTGTTCCCAATGATTTTGCCAAACATACTTTGACTGCACGTTTTAATGATTTGGATTCCGTACAACAAATTTTTGAAAAATTTGGCCACGAAATTGCTGCGATTATTGTTGAACCGGTTGCTGGAAATATGAATTGTGTTTTACCGCTTCCGAACTTCTTATCAG
>JAFEDO010000134.1 GCA_018241565.1 Pseudomonadota bacterium | reverse complement strand
TTCTTTGTATGCTTTTTTTCTGATATAATGCCGTCTGATTCCATCATGATTCTCACCTATGTTTTTAAAATCCATAACTTATATTAAATTATCATTTTTTATAGGTGGGATTTTTGGGGGGATACAGTAAAGAATGTCTAGCAAGTAGTCTTTTTTGCGCCCACTAAGTCATGAGGGTACAGAGCAAGTTGCGTAGAGTTATAAAAGAGGGATAATTCTTTCTTGATTGACATCATTAGTTTTCTTTTTATTTTTTCTCACATTCAATACCCTCTGGGCAAGTAAATCAAAGCTAAAATGCTTTGTTCTACTCACCCTACCCTCTTTTAATTAGACGGTGTTTAGTCATTAAAAAGTGAGTTTGACTTTATTGATCCCAAAATAAAATTGAACCATTCTGAATGCCAAAACCATATAAAGAGCTTAACTCTATAAATTTCGTAAGCAATGTGAGTTGACTCATTCAATCCATGCTCATAACACTTTTTGATGATTCTCTAACGTTGTTTGCTCCGACGAAAGAAACGCACTGGATGTTGCTGTCGACAGAGGTGCATGATTAACTCCCGCTATAAAGGGCGGCGCATATACTGGATTTAACGCAGCATTTAATCGTTGCAGCAGTAATTGCCAAGATCTCAATAACTGTTCCATCACCAGTGCATCATCTTTACATTCATTGGTTTTCCACGCATTCAACAACTTGAGTAGTGCGGCCTCTTTTTGATAAGCCGTTGGCTTTTGAGAATTAAAAATCACTAGTTTAACATGTTCTTCAAAATCAACTGCCGTCAACAGTTCTAATCGCTTTTCATAATATTGTTGAATGAACAAAAATGCAGAATCATAATTAATTTGTGTATAGAATACGCCTTTTTCAAGATCTCTTAATGTTTTAAAGAGAATATTACCCACTAGCCCATCAAGATCATTTGAGAGTGTCTCGCTCAGTGTTTTATCTTGCCACTGCATACAGATCTGTTTGATTGCACTGCTTTTATCAGTTCTCTCCACTTGCATAATGTTGGTCACTTCAGCCTTAAGTGCCGTCGTCCATTTTGTTTGCACGAGCAGCAATTCAGCAGATAAATCTTCTAAGTTAGCAATACAATCGCCGATGTCTTTATCAAGGGTACCTTCTCTAAATTGTTTTAGTAGCAGACTATCTCCATTTTTCGTTAATTGTATACTGATTGCATCATCTGTATCATGAGATTTTTTTACGAGTAATTGAATGACTTTAGCGTTATACGCTTCCATGCGTGCTTCAGGTAATGCGTGTGTCAACCAACCCTTTATTTCTTCGGCACCAACCTGCTCTAAGTGTAGTTGATAAAGTTTTTTGGTTTCAGCATTCAGTTGGTTATTACTGAATAACGTTCTGCATTCTTCTAGTGCTTCTTGATCTAACAAATCAAGCGCCACCTTATTTTTTAAGGTATTTTGCTTCCAGGCAGACAGTAATTGTTGAACACCATTGGTTAATCGCTTTAGATAACGACGGTTTATCCAATCATTTTTTTGTAAATAATTTTCTGAAGCCCGCATCAAATCATCCAACGTTAACAATGCGCTCTTTTTTTCTAATTCTGTTGCATGCGCATTAAAATCATCTGCAAAGTGAACTAGGCTTAGTGCGGTCCATTCACCGATTGATTGTTCGAGCAAGCTGATTAACAGAGATGAATTACCTTGTTGTGCTGCGCTATCTAATAATTTGGGGTTGGTGGAAAGAAGCGTTAAGCGTAATGTTCTTTCATTTTTCAATTCATTTTGAACATCTTGTAGCTTTTCAGTGGTTATTTGTAGTTGTGCAGCCAATCTTTTTTCACTGTGTTCAGCGGTTTCACGTTCATGTGTTAAATCTTGTCGTAACTGTTCTATTTGAGAGGGTAGCTTTTCAGTAATTGTTTGTAACTGCGCCGCCAATCTTTTTTCACTTTGTACAGCGATATCACGTTCATGTGTTAAATCCAATCGTACCTGTTCTACTTGAGATAGTAGCTTTTCAGTGGTTGTTTGTAATTGTGCTGCCAATCTTTTTTCACTTTGTACAGCGATATCACGTTCATGTGTTAAATCTAGCCGTACCTGCTCTATTTGAGATAATAATAATTGTTTTACATTATCTATGTCTGCTTGTAACGTTTTCAGCTTTGCTAATTCTATAGGGATCAGATCTGGTAAAAATGTGTGTCTTGTCGTTGGAACAGCATAGTTATTCTTTGCATCTATCAAATACCAAATATTTCCGTCATAGCTACCCTCAAACCTCCAAGAAATGGGATCACGGTAAGGACAATCGTTTGCTGTCGCCCAAGTATAGTTGTCTATTAAAACCGACCTTTCGAAATCCAAAACTAAAGGACGTCTATTACTGTCAAACCATTTTGTCACAAGTTGGCCATCTACCACATTTTGTGGACCTTCATTGGGTGGATTTGCACCACCCGGATTAGACGCTTTGGCCCCCGTTAAAACGTTCCCTTGATACTTTAGTTGTAACAAAG
>JAFEDO010000133.1 GCA_018241565.1 Pseudomonadota bacterium | reverse complement strand
TACCATTGTTTTTCTCCCCATGGTCTCTATGAAGAATCTTCATTTGATCATGCGGACTCAATAAAATCAATGCACTACTGCTCTTTACCCTCTATAATTCGTGGGGATGCATCAGATCCTGAGCGTCAGCGAAGGATCTCACGGTCACCACGAGATCCTTCGCTGACGCTCAGGATGACAAGCTCACTCAGAATAACAACAAATATACCGAAGAACTTGTCTTTAGTCACAAAATTTGACAACAAAACAACAGGTGAGTACAGTCGCACAGCTTGCCGGGGTGGTGGAATTGGTAGACACGCAAGTTTCAGGTACTTGTGGGGGAAACCCTGTGGAGGTTCAAGTCCTCTCCTCGGCACCAAAAGCGACACTCAAAATTAAGCCACTGGCTCTTTCGCAACAACTCTATCGAAATAGTAATCACTCTCCATGTGACATTCAGGTACTAACTGCATGAGTAATGCATAAGCACGATGCTCATCTTGGCTTTCGCAACACTGAATCATTTCTTTTAAAATTGCATTTAGTGATACCCAATCCCACTGACGAGATTGAGCCAATTGAATTTTACTATGTGCTGTTGGTAATAACTCTTCTTGTTCATGAAATAAAGTTTCATGAATTTTCTCACCAGAACGTAAGCCAATATACTCAATACCAATATCTTCTACTTGAGTAAACCCCGAGAGATAAATTAGTTGTTCAGCCAAATAACGAATCTTAACTGGCTCACCCATATCTAAAACAAAAATTTCTCCCCCTTGGCCCAAAACAGATGCTTGTAAAATTAATTGTGACGCTTCTGGAATAGTCATAAAGAAACGCGTTGTTTCAGGATGAGTAACGGTGATTGGACCACCTGCTGCAATTTGTCTTTGGAATAAAGGCACGACACTACCCGCTGATCCTAAAACATTTCCAAAACGAACTGTAATAAAACGCGTAGAAGCCTCCGCATTTAAATTTTGACAAAAAATTTCTGCTACTCTTTTGGTGGCTCCCATAATATTACTGGGATTAACTGCCTTATCCGTAGATATTAATACGAAAATTTCAACATTTTCTTGCACAGCTTCTTCCGCGACAATTTTTGTCCCAATCACATTGTTATACACCGCTGAACGTAGTTGTTGTTGCAAAATGGGGACGTGCTTATAAGCAGCTGCATGAAAAACAATTTCAGGTTGGTGCGTTTGCATAATCGTACGTATCATCGTGCGGTCAGTAACACTGCATAAATACGCTTTAAAGTTTAAATCTGGATATTTCTGAAGGATCTCTTGCTCTAAAAGATAAAAATTATGCTCACTGTGATCAACAACAATTAATTCCTTCGGTTTTAATTCAGCTACTTGTCGACACAACTCAGAACCAATAGAACCACCACCACCTGTAATTAACACTTTTTTGTTACATAAATGTTGATGAATACGTTCCCAATCTAATTCCACTTGGTCACGCCCTAATAAATCCTCTAATGAAACTTGTCTTATGGATGATGCTGAAACTTTTCCTGAAGCTAAAGCATTTAAGCCCGGCAATGTGCGAAACGTCACACCACTTTGTTCACAAAAACTAACGATGCGTCGCATTCCTGCAGAATTTGCAGAAGGAATAGCAATCAAAACTAATTCAATTCCCTGTTCACTCACTAATTTGGGAATATCTTGGCATTGCCCCATGACTCGAATCCCGTGAACTTCTCGACCTTTTTTAATAGGATCATCATCCACAAATCCAAGCAACTCATATTGGTTTTCAGGATGGTGCAGCAATTCTCGCAAAAGTAATTCACCTGCTTTTCCAGCACCAACTATCAAAACTTTTTTGGTTTCACCTAAAGTTTTTTTTGATTCCCAGAACCACCGACAAACAAATCGAGAAGCACCCCAAAATGCAATTAAAAGTACGGCATATAAAGGCCAGACAGAGCGCGGAATTCCTTGAACACCAGGCCCTAAAAAGAGAACCGCGCCTATAACAGTCGTTCCTACTGAAACAACCTTAATTACTCGCGTCAAATCAGATAAAGAAGCGAAGCGCCAAACACCACGATATTGATTGAATAATGCATAAATGCTCATTTGAAGCAGTACTACCCAAGGGAGCACCGCTAATGCTCTTAGATAAGGCGGATCCGGAATGTGACCCAGATTAAATCTTAGCCAGTAAGCCATAAACCAGGCTAGCGGAATCATAGCCGTATCATAAACAACAACCGCTAATCTATTGACCCATCGCTTTATTCTTTTTTGATTCACTCAAGTTCCTTTGAACCTAACTCAAACAGAACGTCATTATAAAGCACCAAAAATATAAATCGATATAAAAATGTGTAATAATTCCCCGCCTCAAAATTGGAGTTAAAAATTAATGAAAGGTATCATTCTAGCGGGCGGAGCCGGTACAAGGCTTTATCCAGCTACTTCTACTCTCAGTAAGCAATTATTACCGATTTACGACAAGCCGATGATCCACTACTCCCTCTCGACACTAATGTTGGCAGGCATTCGAGATATTTTAATTATCACAACCCCTCACGATGAATCACAATACCGAAATTTATTAGGTGATGGAACACAATGGGGAATTTCCCTCAAATATAGGGTTCAAAGTTCTCCGAGAGGTATCGCCGATGCCTTTATTATCGGTGAATCATTCATTGGGGATAATTCCGTTTGCTTAATCTTGGGTGACAATGTTCTGTATGGGCATGGATTAGCAAAACAACTACAAGCTTCTACAACCATTAAACAAGGTGCAAAAATTTTTGGATATGCGGTGCGCGATCCTGAACGCTATGGTGTTATCGCTTTTGATGCTCAAGATAAACCTCGAGAAATTGTTGAGAAACCTAAAGAACCACCTTCCAAGTATGCTGTTATTGGTCTCTATTTTTATGACAACACGGTGTGCGATATTGCAAAACAATTAAAACCTTCTGCTCGAGGCGAACTTGAAATTACTGACATCAATCAACGGTATTTAGAAAAAAATTTATTACAAGTTGAAAAATTGGGTCGCGGTATTGCGTGGTTAGATACGGGAACACACGATTCATTGTTGGATGCTTCCAATTTCATTGCAACTTTAGAAAAGAGACAAGGTCTTAAAATTGGTTGCCCAGAAGAAATCGCATGGCGTATGGGTTTTATTGATCGCGAACAGTTACATCAACTCGCTGAGCCACTTATGAAAAGTGGTTATGGACAATATTTATTAGAATTAGTTCTCTAATACAAAAAATTACGCTAATTCTTTCGTCAGTATTTCTCCGCTCACAGCAATCACACGAGTGATGTCTTGAGCAGTCATATTTGATCCTGATGGTAAGCATACCGCATGATTAAATAAATAATCAGACACACTAAAATCTAATTCATGCGAGTAATATTGAGCATTCGAAAATATCGGTTGCAGATGCATTGGCTTCCATACATGTCTCGCTTCAATGTTTCTTTGAAACAAATGATCAATCAATTGTTTAGGCTTTAAATCCGTTTTTTCTGGGTCTAAAATTAACGCTGATAACCAATGTGTCGATCGTCCGTAAGAAGCTTCAGGCATCATATTTACTGAATCATATTCTGAAAACTCTTTAGTATACGCTGCATAAATATCTCGTCTTGCTTTCACGCGTTCATCTAATACTTTTAATTGTCCTCGACCAATACCAGCTAACACATTACTCATTCGGTAATTATAGCCAACACAACTATGTTGATAATGTGGCGCTGGATCACGTGATTGCGTCGATAAAAATCGTGCTCTTTCTACTATCTCAGGATCTTGTGCAACCAACATACCGCCACCAGATGTCGTGATGATTTTATTTCCATTAAATGAATAAATACCAATATGACCGAACGTGCCACTCGCTTTATTTTTATAAGTAGCACCTAGTGATTCTGCAGCATCTTCAACAATAGGCACTCCATAAGAGTCACATAAAGCTTTCAAGGGATCCATATCAGCACTTTGTCCATAGAGATTCACAACAATCACCGCTTTTGGTAATTGTCCTTCTGCATCTGCTTCTTTCAATGCGCGTTCTAATGCTTTTGGTGACATATTCCAGCTGGTAGGTTCTGAGTCGATAAAAACGGGGGTTGCACCTTGATACAAAATTGGATTGGCACTGGCAACAAAAGTAAATGAAGAACAAAAAACACGATCATTGGGCCCCACATTCAATAACACTAATGCCAAATGAATCGCTGCTGTACCAGAACTTAATGCAGCGGCTGTTGGAACATTTAAATATTCTGCAATTTCTCTTTCGAAAGCATCGACATTAGGCCCTAGAGGTGCAATCCAGTTAGTTGCAAATGCCTCGGCCACATATTGCTGTTCAAAATCTCCGATGTGTGGCGTAGACAATAAAATAGACTGCGGTATTTCACGGCGATGTATTAAACGAATAGGTCTATTTTGATTGTCTAGAACAGGAATATGATCTAGTTCATATTTTTGCATGAGTTGAAAAGCATCTTTTTCAGTAGCAGTATGGGTTAAAAATTTAGATTGTTGTTTTGACAAATGATTTAAATTAGATTCAATACCATGGCCACTAAGAATAAGACGACGTAAATCTCCATCAGTAATCGTTCTGATGAATTCACCTTTCACATTAATTAAAAACAAAATGCCTTGACCTGTTTTATCTAACTGCATCAATGCATCTTTTAAAGTGGCAGTTTCATTAACCAACAATTCTTTAACATCAATCACAATTTTTCCCTTATTTTTGCAGGAACACCCATCACTATTTCACCAGCGGCAACATCTCTCGTAACTACCGCACCCGCACCAACAATCGCACCATCTCCAATTTTTTTCCCGGGTAAAACAATTGCACCAGCACCGACCAAAACTCTTTCACCAATTTGCACAGCACCACCCAACGTCACATGAGGAGCAACGTGACTGAAAGCACCCACTGAAACATCATGATCAACAATGGCACCATGATTAATAATACATGCCATTCCAACTTGACTATCTGGTGCTAATACTGCCAAAGCGGATATAAAAGATCCTGGCATAATATTCGCCGTGTCAGCAATGATCGCACGAGGATGGATAATGGTATGTAATATTTTTTTTGCCTGTATTAACTCGCGACATAGTTTAGATCGAATCTCGTTATTTCCAATAGCAACATGTACCGATGCTGATAATTCTTGATAAGGACCTATCGGCGTTTCTACCGAAATATTCTGTATTTCAAGCTGATTGAGATGCACATTTTCGTCTTTTAGTCTTAAATGAATATCCGGATCGGAACAACGAACAGCGTCAATCACTACTTTAGCATGGCCACCAGCCCCCAGGATTGTTAATTCTTTTTTAGTAAGCATTGCATTTACTTAGTAATTCGGGACTCAATGGTAGAGTCGTTAACAATTCATGGCAGCGCATGCTGGCACTCCCATCCCCATAAATATTATTTACTTTTCTTTTAGAAGTATTCAAAACCGTCTGTATATTATCAGTGATGGTTTCATAATTCACTAGAGAATCTATCACATTACCGCTGCGTTCTCGCAAATTTTGCCTTTGCCCAACATTGATCACAGGCAAGTTAAAACTAGCCGCTTCGATAATCCCACTACTAGAATTGCCTAACATCAAATCGACCGTACCTAACCAATATAAATATTGAGTACGCTCCAAATGAGCATATATTTTGATATTTGGATTATGTTCATAGGTTTTTAATACTTCACGAATTTTAAAGCCCCCCGCATCTGAATTGGGTTGTAAGCAAATCCATTGTAAACCGCAATCTAATGCTGCTTTCATCATTATCTGTGCTTGTTGTGCCATCGTTTCCATTTCTTGAACAACCGGATGAAAAACAAATAATCCAATCGGTTTTTTTGGATCAAATCCAACCTGTTCACATATGATATTTCGAGCAGGAATATTTAATTCTTTTAATTGATCAAGTCCAGGCGCACCTATGACAAAAATAGAATCTTCACGTTCCCCCATTCGAATTAAACGCTCTTTTGAATTTTCTGTTGCTACAAAATGATAATGAGAAAATTTAGAAACTGCATGTCTCACCATTTCATCGACTGTCCCAGAACGCTCTCCACCATGAATATGGCCAATATGAATATTTAAATGTGCAGCAGCAATGGCTGCAGCCAGCTGCTCTCCTCTATCTCCTAAAAGTAAAACCATGTCTGGTTTTTCTTTTGAAAATACTTCTGTCATCGCTACAATTTCTTGCCCAATCGCACAAACCATTGAAGCAGATGTAGTTTTTTCAACATCGACAGGAATGCGAGCACAAATACGAAATCCTTCTCTCTCTATTTCTTGAACTGTATTTCCATAAGATTTCGATAAATGCATACCCGTCACACACAGAGATAAATCTATATTCGGATCAGCCTGTAAAAAGCGCAAGACTGTGAGCATTAATCCAAAATCAGCACGAGTGCCTGAAACATAACAAATTTTTCTCATATGGTTCATTCCAAGTTTAAGCCCCCACCCTAACCCTCCCCCGGAGTACCGGGGGAGGGAACATCTTGTCTCTCTCTCATGCACCTCACGAGAAAAAATGCATTATCCCCTCCCCCGGTACCCCGGGGGAGGGTTAGGGTGGGGGCTCTAGTTTTATATCAAGTCTTCCCAACGCAAAGTGGTTCCCGCTTGCAAATCTATTTTTATTGCTTTCCCAATCACGGAATTTAAATGTTTAGGTTCGATTCCTGAACCGGGTCGTAACAATTCCAAATCTTCTACTTGCAATTCAGATCCTTTTTTAAGATTTCTTTTTATAGTCACACTACGTCGTACTAAATCACGCACGGGTAATTCGCTATCTCGAGGCGCTTTGATGCCGTCGCCAAGTGATAATTCCGTTTGACGAATATGCGTCATCATCATTTTAAATTCATTGGGTTCTAGCGAAGACAAATGATCTGGACCCGGTAAACTTTTATCTAACGTAAAATGTTTTTCAATCACCGTAGCACCTAATGCTACAGCGAGAGGAGCAATTAAAATACCGGCAGTATGATCTGAATATCCAACCGGTAATTGTGTATGCTGAGAGAGTGTATTAAGTGCGCGCAAGTTAACATCAGAAAAATCAGCCGGATAATTCGACGTGCAATGTAATATGGTTAACACTTTTGATAATGCTTGTTTGAACTCCGCCTGATTTCGAACCTCTTGAATTTTTACAATCGCTTCATCTACTTCTACTAAATCAGACATACCCGTAGATAAAATCATGGGGAGATCATATTTCGCCATATGTGTCAGCAAAGAAAAATTAGTAATTTCTCCTGATGGTATTTTTAAACGTTTCACGCCCAACTTGACTAAAAAATCGATGGATTCTTCATCAAATCCCGTTGACATGAATTCGATACCCAATCCAACACATAGATCCATCAATTCGATATGCATAGATTCGTTTAACTCTAACGCTTTCAGCATTTGAAATTGGGAACCATGACCTGTTGTAGATTTTTGATATTCTGCTTTTTCTGCAGAAGCATTCACCAGTTTTTCTGCTGTAAAGGTTTGAAACTTGACAGCATCAGCACCCACATCAACAGCAGCTCTCACGAGTTCTTTAGCCAGTTGAATATCACCGTTGTGATTAACGCCTGCTTCTGCAATGACGAAACATGTCATGGCACACCTTTTTGCTTTTGATTAGTTACAATCATTTCTGCCAACATCCAATCCATTGGCGTATCAATATCTAAAACTTCTTCAGAATCATTTAAGATAAGTGCCTTTGTACTGTTCGTATAAAAATTTCGTTGCTCTATGAGATGCGATGGGCTAGCACAATAAATTAAACCATTTAATTGATATACGGGTGGTAAATCTTGTGCGCAAATGGGGATTTGTTGTCCCTGTACAAATGAAGACATGATGCCATCCGCATCTATTCGCTTACACCAATAAGGATGTGTCTTTGCAAGACTGACAGATACAATACTTTCACCATTCGATGATTTAAATAATTCTAATGCTTTCAAAATAGTTTCTGGTTTTCGAAAAGGCGATGTTGGTTGTAATAACATTACCGCATCGTAATTTTTCTGTTGTTCTTGCTGGAATCGCAATAATAACTCAACTACAGCATCAGCAACCGATGCAGTATCTGTTGCATATTCTGCAGAACGTAACCAAGGTACTTGTGCACCATATTGAATGGCAATTTCAGCGATTTGAGGGCACTCTGTAGAAACAATAATTTCAGAAAAACAATTGGCTTTTTGCGCGGCATTAATCGTGTAAGCAATTAAAGGCTTGCCTGATAATGGTTTGATATTTTTATTAGGAAGTCGTTTTGATCCTGCCCTGGCAGGGATAACTGCAATATATCCCATAGATAGATTTTCCTTTTTTAATCAGCCAACTTAATGTACTTAAACCTCGGTTTACATTGACAAACTCTCTTCTAAAGAACTAAAGTCGCGCTTATTCTAGATGGCGGCTTATGTTCTAATAGTAGGATTCAAATGT
>JAFEDO010000132.1 GCA_018241565.1 Pseudomonadota bacterium | reverse complement strand
CGCTGATTTCTATGCCATTGACTTTCACACGATCGGTATTAGAACCCAGATGTGAAATATAATCTTGCACGCCCCAAAGAACGAAAGTCAAACTCACTAACAAAATAATTGCCCAAGCAACGATCCCTTGTGAACGCTCACGAATATTTTGTAGCATCAAGTCACTCTTTAAAAAAGTTGGCGGAGTGGACGGGACTCGAACCCGCGACCCCCGGCGTGACAGGCCGGTATTCTAACCAACTGAACTACCACTCCAAATCCTGGTGGGTGCTGAGGGGCTCGAACCCCCGACCCTCGCCTTGTAAGGGCGACGCTCTACCAACTGAGCTAAGCACCCAGATCCGTCTGATATTTACATTATCAAGCATATGTCTCGTTATAGATGTTTCGTAGTCTTGATTAAGATCTGATATCAAGGAACACAAATCTTTGAAACCTTGATGCAAAAACCGCATCAAGGCTACAAAAATTCTCTTTCGATTGTTTTCCCTACCGGGACTAGAACACTCACAATAACTCATTGAGAGGTTATAACAATACTACTTCAGATATCTACTACTACATCCTTTCAAACACTGCATCGTCTTGATAATGAACTTCACTATCAATCTATTAGTCTTTCACAACATCTTTCAATTCTTTTCCAGCTTTTATTTTAACTGTGCGACTTGCTGGAATATTAATAGGATTGCCTGTTTGAGGATTACGACCCGTACGGGCAGCTCTCACACCAACAGAAATACTGCAAAATCCTGGAATCGAAATCTTGTCACCACTCTTTAAACCCTGCTTAATCGCTTCAATAAATGCATCTAGACTATCAGAGGCAATTTTTTTAGTGACACCGGCATGGTTAGCCATTATTTCAATTAATTCAGTTTTATTCATTACTTAGGAACCCCTATTTTTATTAGAATGCTATCCCTATAGCTTTTTGGGACCGCATTTATACCAATACCCTGAAACCAGTGTCAAGGCAAGGTTTTGGTTCGAGCGTATTCTTGAACCAAGGCTGTAATCCTTTGAATGGCATTTTCAACCGGGTAATCATTCAAACGTCGTCGAACCTCTGGCAATTCATCGGAAACCTTCTGTATCACGCTTAAAAGAGCCCCATCGCTGAGTCGCTCATCCGGCAATACGGTCATTAAACCTTTTTCTTCAAAATACTCTGCATTTTGGATTTGATCGCCTCGGCTCGCCTTCGCTGAGAGCGGAATCAGAATGCTAGGCTTACGCAATGCAAGCAATTCGTAAATAGAATTCGCACCGGCTCGTGAAATGACTAAATCTGCCGCCGCTAATAAATCACCTAATTCTTCATGAACATACTCAAACTGCTTGTAGCCCTTGATATTTTCAAAAGCTGCATCCGTTTTGCTTTTTCCGCAAAGATGAATGATATGAAAATCCGATAATAACTCAGTTAAATGCTGACGCATGGCAATATTAATCCGATCAGCGCCTGAGCCACCTCCGTATATCAAAATCACTTTTTTATTGGCATCGAAACCACAAAATTGTCGCCCCTTTTCAGCATTACCTTGTAATAAGGCGGGACGTAAAGGCGTACCTGTTATCAACACTTTGTTCGGATCGCTGAAAAATTGTTTTCCGGTTTCAAAGGTTAAACAAATCTTTTTTGCAAAAGGGAAACTTAAACGATTTGCTAGACCTGGTGTCATATCAGATTCATGCGCAATCACGGGTATTCGAGTTAACCAAGCCGCAACAACGACTGGGAAGGCAACAAAGCCACCTTTAGAAAATAATACATCAGGTTTTGTTTTTCGAAAGATGAGTAATGCCTGTAAAATTCCCCAAACAGTTTTGAAAGGATCAAGGAAATTTTGCCAACTGAAATATCGGCGTAACTTTCCTGAAGAAACCGAATAATAAGGAATTTTTTCCCGAGTAATTAATTCTTTTTCAATACCGTTTTTGGATCCGATATAAAAGACAGACCAATTCAACTGTTGAAAGTTTTTGATTAAAGCAATATTCGGGGTCACATGGCCAGAAGAACCACCACCCGTGAATGCAATCGTCGGAGTATTTAATTTCATTTTTACTTATCGTTCAGAAAATAGATTTTCATCTTCGTCGAAATCGGAATCCACTAAGTCTATGTCATGCTTGCTAATACGAATCAACCAAGCATCATAGATTTCCTTAGCAGCCTTAAAATTATCTTGCTGCAGACAAACCAACAACTTCTGCTTAGCACTTACAGGCAAAGTCGATAGTATGTTCATGGCTATCCATCCTTTTTTAGCGTTCCACATCCAATTGGAATGGGGACAATTCTATCAACTTTCAATGTTATTTGACTAGCAAAATTTTTTGCAACCTTCTATTGATTAATACCCTTTTAAACCCCATATAATGCAAGTCATGAAAACCTTATTCATTTCTTCAAAAATAAAGCCTCATTCTCCTAAACTAGGCGGCGTTCTCGCGTGGTTTATCTGGTTCATCTCCGTTGCATTTGTAGATTTTCAATTTTTCTTACAGATTTCTTCCGGCGTTATGGTCGACAAATTAATGACGTCATTTTCAATGTCAGCTTTTGGGGCAGGGATACTCGCCAGCATTTATTACTATATTTATGTGTTGCTACAAACACCGGCAGGCGCATTGATGGATCGCTTTGGCCCTCGATTTTTACTAACGGTGGGTGGTTTTGTTTGTACCTTCGGTTGTTTTCTCTTTGGGTTTGCAAAAATGCTTTGGATAGCTCAAGTAGGAAGATTATTCATGGGAGCTGGTTCAGCTTTCGCGTTTGTTGGCTCTATGTATTTAGTGCGCGAATGGTTTCCTAAGAATCGATTTGCTTTTATGGTAGGTGTCACTGAAACCCTGGGATTGATTACCACCATTTTCGGGATGATTTTTATGGCTGTCTTAATCCATCAATTTGGATGGCGCGTGTTTATGTGGGGTTCTGGGATTCTTGGATTGGTGCTCAGTTTTGCCTGTTGGAAATATATTAAAGACAAACCCACTCAAACCAATGATCAAATTTATGAACCTTCTGATCATATTCCATTTAAAAAACGCATCATGACCATTCTGAGAACCCCATTGTCTTGGTTTAATGGTATTTATTGCGGTTTAATGTTTGGCATTATTTCTGTTTTTGGATCTTTATGGAGTATTCCATTTATTATTGAAACTACTCACTGTAGTTTAACGGTTGCAACAGCTGCTACTACCATGATTTTAGTGGGTGCAGCCATAGCAACACCAATCATTGGATATATCACTGGAAATTACGGTAAACGACGACTGATCTTGGTTTCTTTTGGTTTGCTATCTACGCTTGTTTTTATGATTATTTTGTTAGTACCACTGTCTATAGTCTCGCTATTCATCTTATTATTTTTATTGGGAATTGGATGCAGCAGCTATGCATTAAATTTTGCAATTGCAGAAGAGATTGCTCCGAGTTATGCAAAGAGTACTAGCATTGGATTCACCAATGCGCTTTGTGTGATTAGCGCACCATTATTTCAGCCATTAGTAGGATTTTTATTAGAATCATCCAGCAAAAGCAACGGCATCCACTTAGCTGAATATCAAATCGCTTTATCTATATTACCCATCATGACACTGATTGCTGCTTGGATAGCTACGAAATTACCTGAAAAAGGATGGATTGCAAAAAATGAAAATGAATTTGACTCAGATTCCGTTTTAGAAAGTTAAATTAAAATTTATATTCATCCCAATCAAATTTTATAAATTGTCTTCTTGATAATCTGCTAATTCCAACCACATTGCATTTAAGATAGCGAAACTACAAGCTAAACCCAGTCCTAGAATCCACGAGAAATACCACATAAATGCCCCCCACATTCAGTGAGATCCTTCGCGCAGCGATGGATGACAAGCTCAGGATCGTGTCATCCATCGCTGCGCGAAGGATCTCGGTGCTTTAATACATACTTTTATTATTTTCTGCTATTTCATTAAAAGTTACTTTGCCACTCAATACTCGGTAAACCCAACCGGTGTACAACACGATAATGGGGATAAAAATAACTGTGGCAAATAACATAATAAATAAAGTGAGTGAACTTGAAGATGCATCCCATACGGTCAAACTCGCAACCGGATCTGAGCTTGAAGGTAAAATAAAAGG
>JAFEDO010000131.1 GCA_018241565.1 Pseudomonadota bacterium | reverse complement strand
TTTTCCACAAAAGAACAGACTTTAATTTAGAAGAAATCGTTCGTCCCGCTGTGTTTGTTCCTAAAAGCAAGCGCTTAGATACTTTACTCAAAGAATTTCGTGTCAATCGCAATCATATGGCTATCGTCGTTGATGAATATGGTGGTGCTGCAGGATTAATCACGATTGAAGATATCATTGAACAAATTGTCGGTGAAATTGAAGATGAATTTGATATTGATGAAGATGCTTATATTAAGAAACATTCAGAACAAGAATATGTGATTAAAGCATTAACGCCGATAGAAGAATTCAATGAATATTTCCATACTAAATTCAGTGATGAAGAATTTGATACAGTGGGAGGATTGGTGACAAAAAACTTTGGACGGTTGCCGAAATCAGGGGAATCTATCCAAATGGACAAGTATCAATTTACCGTCCTCAGAGCAGATAAACGTCGCATTCACTTATTAAAAATGACACTCTAATCGCATGAAAATATTGGATTTTATGAAATTGAAGCGAGACGATTTTCTAGCGTGTTTTGCAGGCTTAATATTGCCGCTTGCCTTTGCACCCCTGAATTATTACTTCATCGCCGTGTTATCTCCATTACTTCTATTATTCAGTTGGCTGCACTGCTCTCCTAAACGAGCAGCACTCCGAGGATTTTTATTTGGATTAGGATTTTTTGGTGTTGGAGTTTCCTGGATTTTTGTGAGTATTCATGTGTATGGTGATACACCTATCTGGTTAGCAGGGATTTTTACGGCTTTATTTGTCATGGCATTATCATGCTTCCCTGCGCTTCAAGGATATCTGCTTAATCAATTTTTTCCTAAAAATAATCTCTACAAAATCATTTTAGCGTTTCCTGCGATCTGGGTATTAATTGAATGGCTGCGTTCATGGTTATTCACAGGATTTCCTTGGCTACTACTCGGTTATAGCCAAACTGACTCTGCTTTACGTGGTCTTGCGCCAATTATTGGTGTTTACGGTATTTCATTCGTCGTCTTACTGACAAGCAGCATTCTCTTGTTATTATTTACAAGAATTGTGAACAATAAAATAGATTGGAGAGGAAGAATTTCGAGAGAAGATTATATTTTAATTTTCTTTTTATTTTATATTTGGTTTGGTTCCGGAGCGCTCAGTCACATTGAATGGACAACCAGCACTGGAGATAAAATTCAAGTGAGCTTAATTCAAGGTGACATTCCTCAGCAATTAAAATGGTCTCCAGAGTATCTACAAAAAAGTCTTTCTATTTATGAAAATTTAACTAAAACACATTGGCGAAGCGAATTGATTGTTTGGCCTGAAGCTGCCATCCCACTTTTTTTACATGATGCGAAAAACTTTCTTCGTCCATTAACTGAAACTGCTAAAAAGCATCATAGTAATTTAATCACTGGAATACCCATTCAAAACTCGACAATAAATGAATATTACAACGGTATTATTCTCGTCGGACAAAATGAAGGGATTTACCACAAAAGGCATTTAGTACCCTTTGGAGAATTTTTACCATTACAAAATTGGTTACGTGGCATCATTAATTTATTTAATTTACCTATGTCAGATTTTTCTCCGGGGCCTTACAAACAAGAAAATTTAAAACTCGGACAATGGAAGATCGCGCCTTTTATTTGTTATGAAATCGCTTTTAGTGAATTAGTATTATCCGATTTACCCGAAGCCAATTTATTAATGACGCTCAGCAATGATGCTTGGTTTGGTCACTCTCTCGCGCCCGCACAACACTTACAAATGTCTCGCATGCAATCCTTACAAACGGGGCGTTATCAATTAGTGGCGACTAATAACGGGATCACAGCACTCATTAAATCAGATGGGAAAATACTGGATCAATTACAACCATTTACTCGCGGCGTGCTGACGGGAGAAGTTGTTCCTATGCTGGGGGCAACGCCATGGATTAAAATTGGTATTTGGCCTATGATGATTTTTTTATTCTTGACGTTGGTGTATTCGAAAATTCGATCAAAGTAAAAAAATATTTGCAACCTTGGTGCAAAAACTTAAGCGCAAGTAGGCGTCGAAGAAGAAGGCGCTATTTGAAGAAGAACTGTTTCAAAAGTCCTTTCTGTAATATCTACTCGCTCTGTAAATTTCGCAAGACAAAGCTTGTAAATCTCCTGAGAATATTCCGTTGATAACAAAATCATTTCAAGGAAATTTTTAGTCAATTCTCCCGGTGGAATCATCACTATAACTGAAGCGATATTGCTAACATGCTTTGGATCCATGAAAGCTGTCTGCCAATCATCACTCAACTGTTCCTCTTCATTCGATGGCCATTGCTTTTTCAGCTGAAGCTTTAATCCATGTATGACCGTGATGGCAGCAGCAACTTCTTGTATAACTTTAGAATATTCTTGTTCATTGTTTTCAATTGATTGGCCTGTAGCAATGAGCGACAAGAGAGTAGAACGATTCAAACAATTTTGTACCGCTAATATATCAATCGCTGTTAATAAGCCTATAACGAACGCCGTCATTTTTTCTTTTTGCTGCATATATTTTTCAATAATGTCAGAAATATTTTTAGGCCAATCTGGTATACGAGCTGCTTCTAACTGAAAACAAGCTGGATAAAAATCTTCAAAATTCCGCTGCATCTCAGCTAATTGATTGAAATACTTGGCTACAGCTGTCTGTTGTTCAGCAGGCTTTGATTTCTCATATTTAAACATATGATAATTAACAATCACCACTTTAAATTCTTCAAAATCAACAAAAATTTTGTCCGCCCATTTAGCTACTTTCGCAGCCACTAATTCATAACACACTAAATAAAGATTAGGACATTTTTTCTCGACATCATTCAATTGTTGGCAAAACACTTCTATCGCTAATGATGGACATCTCAATCTTGTCATTTCGCTCATATATAATTCAGTAATTACCTTTGCAACCTCAAGAGCATGAGGAGGTTGAGCTGCAATTTTCAACAAAATGAGAGGATGGAGGAAAATATCTCCTGTTCCAAGGCCCACTTTTGTTTTCCATAATAAATCAACCGCATCTGTAATTTTATCTATGGTTTCCTCAGGTTCGTTTTGAAGACGTTCAAGCCAATCTTGGATTTTTACATCTTTTAATAAACACAAAAGCAATTCAAACGCACTGGCATTTTTTACCTTCTGACTAAACTTACTTTTCACCTCATCGGACCATCCTGAAGGCAGATAATTGCTCAAAGGAGGCAGAAGCTTTATACCTAATTTTCTTAGTACAGAAGATAGTTCATCTGTTTTTAAACCCGAGCTAGTCCTTCCACGTATCATTGAATTTGATCTCGGGCTGCTGCTATTACTACTCAGTGGACTTGCACCCGGTGGTCGCTTAGGAGATTCCGGAGGGAAATTGGGAGGAGCGCTATTTGGAGTAGTTTTAATATTCCCCTTAGGAGATGTGACAGGTGTAGGCGTTGGTACGCTAGTTTTACTGTCAGGCATATTAGGTCTAGGCAATGAATTCATCGATTTACTCGCATTGCTTCCAAATTGAAGGGTCGGAATCGTACCCGAGTTACTCCTGAGCAATGGTGGTTTACCCGCTTGACCAGAACTCTTATCAACAGGATTAACACTCAGTGTCCTAGGTCTAGCTGACTGGGGAGCTGATGGTGATGACGCTTTCTCATCTTTCTTATCACTTGTTTCTACAGAACCAGCAGGAAGAGGCTTACCCGCTCTAGGTGTCACTAATGCTGTGAGCCAACCCCAGCCCTTGGGAGATCCAGATTTTTTATCTCCAATTTGATTGGGCACATCCCTATTAAGGAACGAGAGATCTACTGTCGGAATAGGGATAGAAGTTTTCTTACTGCTTCGAGACTCTTCAAGCTCATCCTCACTGTCACTTTTTTCACTATCACTGGGACTGTAACTTGTACTGTCGTAGTCACTACTGTCATCATCGTCGGAAGTACTCGTATCTTCTTCCTCAATCGCAGATTTATTCTGAACTATTTCAGTATCATCCAAGGCCACTTCAGTATTAGCTAATTCCTTTTCTAGAGTGTCTTTTAATTCTGACAATTTTGAAATTTTAAAAATCGTTTCAATTTGCTCTGTCGTGGGTTCCATTAAAAAAAAGTCGTGTGCTTTCGTATGCAAATCAGTATCTTCCAAACGACGCTTCAATTTATCTGGTTTTCTCGCTCGAAAAATCCAATTAACTAATGGTTCGTTAGGTACGGGTCTCAGATCTCCTGGCTCAAAAAATTGAGATGCCGATTTTTGCAACTCAGCATCTTTTAAATAACTTTTTAATCTCATTAAATTTTTTGTTTGAAAACACCATTTAATCATTGCTGGATAAGGTTTCGATGACAGAAATTTCGCCGATAAATTCTGTAATTCAACATCAGCTAGGTAGCGTTTGAGGTCATCCACTGTTTTAGCATTTTCAAAAATCCAATTTGTTAATTCTGCATTAGGCATGCTTCGTACAGCTTTCGATGAGAAAAATTGAGAAGCCAGTCTTCGAAGCGCATCATCACTTAAATAGCGTTCTAATTCATCGAGTTTTTCTGCTCGAAAAACCCACTGGACAATTGCTGGCATTGGGATTGAGAGAAAGAATTTCATCGACAGAGTTTGCAACGTAACATTGTTTAAGTAGCTTTTGAGATCTCCATTCGTTTTAACACGTTCAAAAATCCAACGAACCAATTCTTTATTGGGTAAAGCTCCAAAAAAATTAAAGAAATTCTTTAATTCTTCTATTTTCTCAATCTTACAAAACCATGAAACGACTACTTCAGAAAAAGAATTGTCTAGAAAAAATGTCACTACTAAATCATAGGTATTTCTGTCTTTGAATAATGCTTCAAGAAGAACATTCCCAACACTCACTTCTTTAAAAGCAGTCCTAATCATTTTTACGAACAGCTGTACATTGGTAAATTGCTCAACCGTTGCTTTGTCAATTTCTCCTGTCACCGTCAGAAAAACATCCAAAGTTTTCAACGCCGATTGCGCACCCCCGACAGCTTCATACTGAGCTTCATACCCCAAATAATAGACTAGTAATCGTATTGGCTCATAATCCAAAGAAGCATTTTTGATATTACCATCGATGTTCAAGTCTATCTCTTTAACATAACCCATCTTAATGACTAACAACACCATATGCAGCATAACAGCAGCAAGAGTAATCTTTTCATCATTAACAATGTTTTTATATTCTTGAACACTCGTTTTTAAAAATCCCATTAAATAAACAGCAGCATCTTTATAATCTTCATCTACAAGAAAACCTGTGGAATCTTTTAATCCCATGATTTGAGTATAAAGATCAATGAGTAAGTGAGCATTGCTTGGAAGATTGTGCGTTGGATTCTGCACACTGAGTCTGTGATCAATGAACCACTTTAAATATTGCAGCAATCCATCAAAAAGCGTTTCAAATTTCTCAGTACCAGTACTTGGCATAATAAACATCCTGTTATGCTAACGGGGTGGGAAAGGATAAAACAATATCCATGCCGCTGTCTATACCCTCAAATGGTTATATAACGAAGGCGGATACGACATAACCCTCTTCTTTTGATGGACTCTCTTCTTCTAGCGAAGCCGCTCCTTCTGACGAAGCCGCTTCTGCTGGCGAAACTTCTTCTTTTGGCAAAGTCTCTTTTTTGGGCAAAGCGGCACTGAAAAAATCTTTCGTCAACTCCCCTTCTTTAGCTCCTAATATAGTTGACACTAAATCGTCAACAGCCCTCCTATCTTTTCCCTGTACATAGTCAGCAATGACGTGAGAAATATCTTCAGGCCAACCCGGTATACGAGCCGCTTCTAACTGAAAACAAGCTGGATAAAAATCAGCGAAACTCTTCTGCATTTCAGCTAATTGATTGAAATACAGACCGACAGCTGTCCGTTGTTCAACAGGTTTTGATCTCTCGTGTTTAAACATATGAAAATTAACAACCACCACTTTAAAATTTTCAAAATCCTCAAAAACATTATCTGCCCATTTTTTTACCTCATTACTCATTAAATCATAACAAATCAAGTAAAAATTAGGACATTTTTCCTCAATTTCATTCAAGCTTTCACAAAATGCATCCACTGTTAATGATAAAGAGTTTGATTTTGCCCATGCACTTTCAATTTTATATAGCTCAATAATTACCTTGGCAACTTCAATAGCATGAGGAGGATTCGCGGCGATTTTTAACCAAACAAGTGGATGGAGCAAACCATTGCCCTTCTTAAATTTTTCCTTAACCCCTTCTTTTGCTAGTAATAAAATAGCGTCTACGAGTATATTGAACGTTCTTTCGGGCGCATTTAAAAAACTATCAATCCAACCTTCAATGTCTGCTTTTTTTAATAAATATGCGGCTAATCTAAATCTAGTGGGTCCATTTAACTGGGCAATAAAACTTTGATTTTTGACCGCATCTGCCGATGGCACTTGAGGTAATAATTCTTCACGGAAAAGATCCATAGTACGATAACCAAAAAAACTTAATAACTCTCTCAAATCGTCTGATATCCTTGGTGATCCCGGAGACACAGCTGATCCTGAGCGTCGCCCAGCTGATAATGGAGAACCTATTCTAGGAGACGATTGAGGTGATCCTGAGCCCATATTCGGGGATGCGCTGTGTGAAGCAATTTGAATAAAACTACCATTCTGAGGAGTAGATGGCGCACTTCGAGAAGCCCCTATCGGAGCATCTACAGGATTAGTGCTTGATGAAAATCTTTCCTCTGAATCTGAACCACTAGTACTACGAGCACCATTGGCATGAGCATCTTTAGAGATGCTAGGCAAAGGCAGTGAAGTCATGGATTGACTGCTACCATTCTGCGACTTTTGCCAAAGGTTAAACCCCCTGGCTTGAGAAGTTGAATTAGCTCGTGGGGGTAGAGGAGAAAATCCTTGTTTTACACCAGAGGATTGACGTTCTATCCCTTTTTCTAACACTTCTCCCTCGGTTCCTCTCCTTGCACTTCGAGAACCATCAAAACAAGCAGTATTCGGATGACTGCTCACAGCAGCACTATTTGTTCTAGGCCTTCTTTCCGTTTGGCTACCCGAGGACGCTTTATCACTTTCTGATATGCCTCCCGCAGAACTTGCTGTTCCTCTTGGGGTTAACCATCCCGTCACACGTTCTCTGAATCCTCTGGCAGATCCAGGTTTTTTCTGCGGTATCGCTGGCTGCGGTAATACTATTTCACCTGGCTTATCTTCATCTGGCATATCTTCATCCGCCAGATCAACGACTTCGAAATTCTGCTTGACTAGGGATAGATCTAAAGCAAGACCAGGCACTCTTAAGTCCCGTTTAGGTGCTTGAATTTTCAAAGATACAATAGGACTTTCACCGTCTGAAGAATCGCTTGACTGATCGTCACTATGCAATCCTTTTTCTGCACTATACAATTCTTCTATGGTAGACCTTAATTTTCCTTTTAATTTTTCTATTGTTTCGACTTCAAAGACTGTTTTAACCACACGCTCAGCGGGTGTTAATGAAAAAAATAATAATGAATCTTTTCGAAGTTGCGTATCGTTGAGGCATTCTTTCAAATCTTTTACCGTTTTAGCATAACTAAAAATCCAATCCACTAATCGCTGTGGAGGTTTTTCTGTGGCTTCAAAAAAACCTTGTATGGCAGATCCAAGATTAACTTTTTTGTCGAAAAAAAGTTTTAATTCATTAAGGGTTTCTATCTTAAAAAACCATGAAACGACTGCCTCGTTTGGCTTTGACGATAAAAACTGGTTTGATTGATTGCGAGCATCTGCATCTTGAAGCAGTTCACTTAGAAAAAAATCCGTCATCACTATCTTTAAAACTTTGGCATGATCAAGTATTTTAGCTAAATCGCGAAGTGCAGCGGTTAAACTTCTTATCTCAGTTGAAGCCAATGTCCACATATAATTAAACGAGTTCGAAAACGTAATGAAGGCATCTAATCTTTCCAATTCTACTGATAGGTTATCCCCAGTTTCATACTGAAGACACCATGCTAAACAGTACACTAATTTTTGTAGCGCATCGAAATCTTCAGCAAAATTTGGGATCTCTTCAATGCCTAAATCCGCCTCACTAACATAATTCATCTCAACAATTAACAATACAATATGCAGAATAATGGCGGCTAGACTAATGCCTTTATCATCAACAGCATTTTGATAACTTGCAACATTATTTCTTAAGTTTTGCATGAAAAAGATAGCTATCTTCTGATATTGCAACTCTGTAAAACTATTTCCAGAAGATTGTACTTTTGCAATTTGATTAAAAAATTCAACAAGATGAGTAGCCCATGGATGGGCAGGATTGGGAACTCTGGGAACAACACCAGACACACTGAGTACGTTATCAACAAACCACGTCAAACGTCTCAGTAATTCATTAACAAGACTTTCAAATTCTTCTTGACCTTTTGGCATAATAAACATCCTGCTTATGCTAATGGAGGTGTCGGAGGATAAAACAATATACATATTGCTGTCTATACCTTGAAAAGGTTATCCTTAGCTCCCTTTTTTAAAGATTGAACTAATTCGATGGATAAAGACTACCAACCAGCCCAGGTTGAGCAAAACGCTCAACAATACTGGGAGGAAAAACAATGTTTTAAAGCGGTGGAAGACCTCAGTAAAGAGAAATTCTATTGCTTATCAATGTTCCCTTACCCAAGTGGCACTCTACATATGGGCCACGTACGAAATTATACCCTTGGCGATATGATTGCCCGCTATCAACGTATGCTCGGCAAAAACGTCTTACAACCTATGGGTTGGGACGCCTTTGGATTACCTGCAGAAAATGCCGCTATTAAACATCAAGTTCCCCCTGCAGAATGGACTTATCAAAATATTGAAGTCATGCGTAATCAATTCAAATGCTTAGGCTTTGGCTATGATTGGAAACGTGAAATTGCGACTTGCAAACCTGAATATTATCGATGGGAACAATGGTTTTTCACACAGTTATTTAAAAAAGGTTTAGTGTATCGCAAGAATTCTTGGGTCAATTGGGATCCTGTCGATGAAACCGTACTCGCGAATGAGCAAGTGATCGACGGTCGAGGATGGCGCTCTGGTGCATTAGTTGAACGGCGAGAAATCCCTCAGTGGTTTATCAAAATCACAGATTATGCCGATGAATTATTGAAAGATTTAGAAAAACTTGAAGGATGGCCCGAACAAGTTCGTACCATGCAAAGAAACTGGATTGGCCGTTCTCAAGGTCTCGAAATTTATTTCACCGTTCCTGAAACTAATTCCCAATTAAAAGTTTTTACCACGAGAGCAGATACACTCATGGGTGCAACTTACGTCGCTATTGCAGCAGAACATAAAGTTGCTGAAATTGCTGCTCAAAATAATCCTGCTATTCAAGCATTCATTGAACAGTGCCGCCACACGAAAGTTGCTGAAGCAGACATGGCTACGATGGAAAAACTCGGTATTGATACTGGCTTTAAAGCGATTCATCCCATTACAGGAGAAGAAATTCCTATTTGGATCGCAAACTTTGTACTTTTAGAATATGGTTCAGGCGCCGTAATGTCTGTACCTGCTCATGATCAAAGAGACTGGGAATTTGCAGAGAAATATCATTTGCCGATGAAACGCGTCATTCAACCTAACCCTGGCGTGAAAGACGTAGATATATCAAAAGCGGCCTTTACAGAAAAAGGGACCTTAATTAACTCTGGAGAATTTACGGGGCTTACTTCAGAAAAAGCTTTTGAAGAAATTTCCAGTTACTTGCAACAACATCATCGTGGCCAATTGAAAACACATTATCGATTACGTGATTGGGGTGTTTCTCGTCAACGCTATTGGGGCACACCTATCCCTATTATTTATTGTGATGCTTGTGGTCCACAAGCCGTGCCTGAACATGATTTACCCGTTGTTCTACCTGAAGATGTCAAAGTAACCGGTACACATTCTCCACTCAAAGACATACTCGAATTCTATACAGCATCTTGCCCTAACTGTGGCAATGCAGCACATCGAGAAACTGATACTTTTGATACGTTTGTTGAATCTTCTTGGTATTACGCGCGATTCACTTGCAAAAACCAAGATCAAGCCATGCTAGATGACCGAGCTAATTATTGGACGCCCGTCGATTATTACGTCGGAGGGATTGAACATGCGGTTTTACATCTACTCTACTCACGATTCTTTCATAAACTATTA
>JAFEDO010000130.1 GCA_018241565.1 Pseudomonadota bacterium | reverse complement strand
CTGCTTTCCTTCTTCAAAAACTACTTTGCGAATATAAACTTCTCTCCTTTTCATCTCTGCCTCAAATACTTCTTCTTCAAAAGTTGCAGGCTGTTGGCTTTCAGCTAAAGCAAGATTTTTATATTCTTCTATTTGCTCGTTAAAACGCTTTGTTTTCAATGACAATATTTGTCGTAGCAGATTAAATGATCCTTTAACAATATTTCGTGATTGATCATTAGCTTTGCTGGGTTCTAACGAAACATGAGTTGAAAGTAATTTTTTTTCTTCCGAATTAATATACGCGCTCCATGTTTTCTCGTGTTCTTCAATGTCTCCAACACATTGTGTGCTTATTCCATCTTTGATACTTCTCGTTACCTGAGAATAATATTTAACAGTAAATAAAATATCTTTACCTTTTGCTTCATAAGTTAATAACCATTTTTTCCATTCTGATAACTGCTGCAATACACCCAATGTTTCATGACAGATATTCTCTAAAGCCTCTCTATGTGTTTGACCTACTCCCCGAGTAACATCTGATTTTTCTTCTACAATAGCGCTATTAACATCTACGCTAGAATAGCGCTTCAATATCCATTCTTTATATCGCTCACATCTCTCTCGTGATTCTTCCATATTGGTGGTAGTTTCTTCGTCTACGTGCGCTGATACGAAAGCTTTTCTAGACTTCCTTAATATTCCCCGCATACTTTGAGAAAGCGCGTGCTGATCGACTCGACATCTTTTTTCTTCCTCTAGACCGGGTAATTGTATTTTGCATAAAGGTTCTTCTACTCTATTCAAATCAAGATTAAATTCATTCCATTCTTGTTGGATGTTGATTTCTATTTTACTTGCGGATGATAGTAGTCGCTTTGATTGATATTGCTTCCAAAGTGATTCGCTGCACCACCAATACTTTAGACGCAAAATATCTTCTATGTCCCGATTCCCTTTGACTTGTAGCAACGCTTCTAAATACCAAGTACTAAGCTCTTCTGATAATTTAGAATATAGTTCTTCGTCTATCTGTTTTGCTTCTTTAGCACATTCCAATACGCCTAAGCTTCTCAGTCCAAATTCCTTCAGCAGTATTTTCGCGTCTTGATATATACTCGCTATAATTTGCTGGTTTTTTTGGTAAGACGCCTTTAAGTTTGCTTCTCTTGCCTTATATTTTTTGCTTCTATAAATATAAACTCCGAGTATCTTAATTTTAAATCCGGGTATCTCTGCAGATGAGCGTTCGTAAGCATTCGTTAAACGTCTTAAAGCTTTATCCTTGTATCGTGCAGAGTCATCTTTAGATAACCCATCACTTGCTTCTGCGGAGTAGTTCGCATATTTCCATACTACTTGCTTCAATCTATTCTCTTTTGACGGTATCCAAAAATCACTTTCTGATTTCCATTCTTCTGTACTTTTCAAGATTTGGATAACCCTGGCTCTTTTTGGCGCTTCTTCTTTTTCTTTCGATTTTTTATATTGAAAGTTACCTTTTACTAAGGCTACGACTGTATGTACGTCTTTTTTTTGCTTTTCATAGTCTGCTTCATTTAAAACTCCGCCTTGTTCTTTCAGTAATCCAAATTTTTCTATTGCCACATAATACATGCAAACTTTAACTTCATATCTTTGACTACCGAAAGGATCTCGAAGATAGCCTCTAAACACCTTTCTATCTAACCAGTTATACCATTGCTCATTCCCTTCCAAATATTCTAAAACACGTCGCTTAACTATCTCTAATGCTTCTCCATTTATTTCTTCTGATACTAAATCTATGCTTGCTTGCATTGGACGCCCAAGAAACCAACGTTTTTTTTGTCCTAATAATTCTAGACTTTCCTCAATCTGAGACAGTTTGTTTTCACGAGCAACGAGTTGCTCTTCGCTTAAGTACTCGGCTCTAACTTTGAATTTCAGAGATTCAGTCATAACATGTGCTCCACTTTAAAGGTAACAAAAGGCAAAAGTTTTTTTTACCTTCTTGGTTCTTAATAATTTTACTAATTTCAATACCTTAAACTTCAATGTTCTTTTCTCTCTACTTGATTTCCATCTCCATCTTTTGAAAAAATTCAACTTACAAACTCATAGTAATACAGCCTCAATTTAACTCTCATTTCAAAATCTATCCCAAGCTTTTAGCCAAAATTTTATATCTCAATTTAATTCGGGCAGCCATTTTATTCCAAATACGATAATCAAAGAAATATTCTGTATTAAATTTAATTTTTATTCTAGGAATCAATGAGTTACCATGGATTTTAGTGAAGCCATATTTAAATATTTTGCCTCACTTTAATTGCAATCCTGCATGCAGTTGTTTTAATTGCCCTTGTAATTGGGCTTTTTCTTGTCCTAATACCCACTTTTCATGACTCAAATATTTATTTTGCTCTTCTGTTTCTTTCAATTCATTTTGAGCTTGAGACAATTGTTGCGTTAAGACTGTGACATTCGCTTCTGCCTCAATCTGCATTTTACTTTGTTTATCTAGTGTCTCTTGCATCTTTTGGGATTGCAATTCCAATTGCTTGATTGCTTCACAATATTTTGCTCCTTCTTTTTGCGCATCTATCCACTGTGATTTCACTAAATCATATTCTGTCATTAATTTCTCATGCTGAATTTCAATCGTCTCTTTTGCATATCGCAATTGCTCACTTTCTTTCTGAATCGATACTTTTTCCTGATTTGATATTCTTAATTCTTGAGTCAGATTCTGAATATCTTGCTCCAATTGATTTTGTAGTCGTTCGTGACGCTGCTGTTCTAGAGCACGCTGCTCTCTCGATGATTCTCGATAATGTTCAAGGTTAGCTTGCGCTTGCTGATTTAAAACATGTAGTTCATCGACTCTTGACTGCTTTTCTTCTAACTGTTGTCTTAATTTTTCATTCGTAATATCGAACGCAATTTTTTCATCTTCTAGCTTTCGGACAACTTGCTCTAACCCAATCTTGTCACTCTCAAGACTATTCTTCTCTTGATTTAATTGATGATGCTCCTTTTGCGAACGAACATTCTCTTCTTCGAGCTTTTTTATTTGTCCCTTGAGTTCTGTAATTGTTTGCTCAAATTCTTCTTTAATCAAATGCACTTTTTCATCCGCTTCACCAATCACCCGAGCCCACAGGCCTTTCATCATTGATACGATTTCTTCCGGCAGATTTTCTTTAGAAGCAATCAATTGCGTATTTTCTTGATTTTTTTTCCAAGCCCTCAAATGCATCAAAATAGTTGTGCTACTTCCCGTACCCATTAATGCTCGAACACTTTCTATAGTCGGAATTTTTCCTTCCGCTAACAACTCCTGTGCAGCCGCCTTCACATCATGATAATTAATGCCAATACGTCCCATAAAAAACCCTCACCCATTCATTCATTTTTTGGTATTGAATGTTTCTCGATAATAACTACTACATATCATCGGAGCATTTCCTTCATATCCTAATTAAAAAAGTTCACTGTGTGATCCTGTCCTAATAAAAACAAGTTCTTTATCCAGTTTCTGATAGATCAAAAGCCCATCTGGTTTAATGTGGCACTCTCGAGATCCTTTCCATTCTCCCACTAACGAATGATCTCGATATTTAGAAGGTAACTCTTTATCATGCAGCAAAAGTTCAACAACCGTTAAAAAATCATCCAGAGAATAGCGCCTCGAAGTCGCTATCTTTTTATAATCTTTTTTAAACTGCGTTGTTCGAATTATTTCTCGCACGCTTCGTCCCAATCAATTTTAAGCTGTTCAAGAGACGTCTTCTTAAGATGGCGATGATGTTCTGCATCTTCTAGTGCAGCACGAGTCGTCGGATTAGGAATGTTGATAGAAAAAGGGATCCGCTTTTCAGCGATCGATTGGTACAAAAACAAGCGAATAGCTTCACTGAGCGTTAATCCCATATGCTTAAAAAGCTTGGCAGCCTTAGCTTTAACATTTGGCTCAATGCGAGAGCGTATAACGGTATCAGCCATGTCAGAAAACTCCTATTTTCAATTTTTGTAGCTACATTATAGCTACAAGCTCATATTTTTTCAAATACTACTATCTGCCGCTTCTTTCACATCATGATATGCTTTGCTATTAATCTTTCTTGGATCTCATAGTGTTGAACCAGTAGGGCATTGCGGATTACGGTTCAAAGTTGTCACCAATTGTGATTCAAAGTTGTCAGTGATTACGATTCAAAATTGTCACCGATTGTGATTCAAGGTTGTCAGGTAAAGAGATAGAGCAACTAGCGACATTG
>JAFEDO010000012.1 GCA_018241565.1 Pseudomonadota bacterium | reverse complement strand
TCACTAGACACTACATGTTGAGGAAATTCATTCTCCAATTTTTTTATTTCTTCATATCAAATATTTACTTTTTTGCAGCCTATGTTTTTAGATTAAAAATGCGGAAGTCGGGAAGAAGCATTCATTGAAAATTTTTTAGCGGTGTTTCCTTGCGATGGATCCTCTCCACCCAGTGCTAGTAAGAAGCGTTTTAGAGGTGGAGAATTGGATTTTATGTCAATTATTGTCAGTTTGGAGCATATGGCAGTTTCTCCAGCTATAGATAAAAAACTTGCTGCCAAGCAAATTTGCGACAAACTTCGTGATGTAAAGTGTGATCAGTCTAATCATCTCTGGTTATTTTTAGGCTGCCAACTTCTAGAAAAGCTCGATAAACATGCTCCTCTCATTAGAGAGCTTTATGCAAATATAGTGGGCTTTTTTAATGATCTTGATCCTGATCTTGTGTGGGGTAGCGATTGTGCTGATATTTACACCTGTAGCTTAGCATATAGAATTTCTATCGGTGAGGAGCCATCTGAAGAGCTCGGAAAAATTTTACCGCCCAATGAAGTGAATGAAGAAACCTTCCATAACACCTTAGAACTGCTTTCTATGAAGAAATGCCTATTAAAAAACGACTACATAATAAATTTTCTTAATGATTTGATAGAAGAAAGTCAAGCTTATAGGGACGTAAACGATTCAGATCTGCTAAATTTTTTGAATGACCACGTTAAGTTGCACCAAGGTGAAATTTTGGGAGTGGAAGAAGATGACCCAGGAATGAGAATGGTGCTTAGATAGTCGACATAACCTAGGAAAGTTAATTGGTTCTAATCTCATTGACCAGGTTATTAATCAGACAGTTAGAGCTCTCGCAATGCCCACAAATACCTGTATAATCGCCCCTCATTTGCGAAAGTGGCGGAACTGGTAGACGCGCTGGATTTAGGTTCCAGTGGGTATCCCCCGTGAGAGTTCGAGTCTCTCCTTTCGCACCATTTTTATATTTAAATAGTAAGGTGCAGCATGTCAGCAATTTTAGAAACAAGAGCGGGTTTAGAACGTTGTCTTAAAATCGAGATTCCTTCAGAACAAGTGGATAAAAGATTCAATGCAGAAGTAAAAAACTATATGAAGGAAGCGAAACTCCCGGGGTTTCGTCCAGGTCATGTCCCTGAGAAAATTGTTAGGCAAAAATATCATGATGCCATCTGGAAAGATGTTTTTTCTGATTTGATTCAATCTTCATTTTCAGAAGCAGTGAAAGAACAAAATATTCGTCCTGCTGCACGCCCTCAAATTAAACCAATCAAAGTAGAACCAGGTCATAATCTTCAATACGAAGCTACTTTTGAAGTGATGCCAGAAGTGAAATTACAAGATATTTCTAGTGTTACCGTAGAAAAACAAACTGCCAGCTTAACACCTAAAGATATCGATAATGTATTAGAAAAATTGCGTAAACAACATTGTGATTGGGCAGTTGTCGAACGCACAGCCAAAGATGGCGACCAATTAAAAATAGATTTCACGGGTTATTTGGATGGACAACCATTTAAAGGTGGTGAAGCAAAGAATTTTACAATGGTTCTCGGTGAAGGTCGTTTACTGCCTGATTTCGAAAAAGGACTCTTGGATGCAAAAGCCGGTAAAACAATCAAAATTGATGTAAATTTTCCTGAAGATTATGGCAGTGAACAGCTTGCGGGTAAAAAAGCGCAATTTGAAATTACAGTACATGAAATTCAAGAACCTAAATTACCTGAATTAACCGATGATTTCGCTAAAAAATTCAATATCAAAGAAGGTGGAATCGACGCATTAAAAGTAGAAATCGAAAAGAATCTTCAAAAAGGGTTAACAGAAAAAATAAAAAATCTTTTCAAGAAACAAGTATTTGATAAGTTTGTAGAACACAATCCCATCGATGTACCTGCTGGATTGATTCAAGAAGAGGTATTTCAACTTCAAGCGAATGCTTTAAAACGTATGGGTAAAGAGCCTACGAAAGAAAATATATCTATGATTCCAGCGGATCTGTTTCAAGAGCAAGCGAAACGACAAGTTATTTTAGGATTATTGTTCGAAGAGTTCGTCAAGTTACATGATCTTAAATTGGATCCTGAAAAACTACGTCAAAGAGTGGAAGAAATGGCTTCTGCCTATGAAGATCCGACTGAATATATTCAATGGTTTTATCAAGATAAAAACCAAGTGAATTATTTTTCAAGCGTGGTTATGGAAGAAATAATTGTTGATAAACTGATGGAACAAATGAAAGTCACCGAAAAGCAACTCGGTTTTGATGAAATCATGGCAATAGAGTAGTGTTTGACGAATATTAAAGACACTGGATCCCGGCCCTCGTGCCGCAAAGGCTCGGCACTCGGCCGGGATGACACGGATTCACACTGCGTGTCGTCCCGGCCGAGTGTTGTGCCTTTCCAACACGAGAGCCGGGATCCAGTGTCGTCTTCGCAGCTCTTGGATAAAGTTTATAAAAAGAAATTTTGAAAGTTTCAGATTTCCATCTAATCTGTTCGTACTCTTAAGATTAAGGATAAAAGAATGTCGAGTAACAATAATAGTGACCAGGCAATACCAACTACTAACGTGAGCGGCTTAGTGCCTATTGTGATTGAGCAAACTGCGAGAGGTGAACGTTCTTATGATATCTACTCTCGACTCTTAAAAGAACGCGTTATTTTCTTGATTGGCCAGGTTGAAGATCACATGGCGAACTTGATTGTAGCTCAATTACTGTTCCTAGAATCTGAAAATCCCGACAAAGATATTCATCTTTATATTAATTCTCCAGGTGGGGTTGTTACGGCAGGGCTGGCTATTTACGACACAATGCAGTTCATCAAACCTAAAGTCAGTACCCTTTGTTTTGGCCAAGCAGCCAGCATAGCGGCTTTATTATTAGCTGCAGGTGCCCCAGGAAAACGCTACTGTTTATCCAACTCACGAATCATGATCCACCAACCAATGGGTGGGTATCGGGGACAAGCAACTGACATTGAAATTCATGCCAAAGAAATATTAGTAATACGTGAAAAACTAAATGCAGTTTTAGCAAAACACACCAATAAAACGACTGAACAAATCATGAGAGACACTGATCGCGATCATTTTATGAGCGCAGAACAAGCGTTGGAGTATCAAGTTGTAGATTCCATTATGCAAAGCCGAGGTGCTCTTGAAATTAAGGACGAATAACCATATTTACTGATAGAGGTTACTAATGGCTAATGACGGACAAGAAAATAATTCGGAAAAAGTGCTTTATTGTTCTTTTTGCAGTAAAAGTCAGCATGAAGTTCGCAAATTAATTGCAGGTCCTTCTGTTTTTATTTGTGACGAGTGTGTAGAACTCTGTAACGATATTATTCGAGAAGAGGTTCAAGAATCGCCGCGTGAATCAGAAGCTCGTTTACCTTCACCTCAAGAAATTAAAAAATTCCTCGATGAATATGTCATTGGTCAAGAATATGCGAAAAAAGTGCTTTCTGTAGCGGTTTACAATCACTATAAACGCCAAAATACAATGAAAGAAAAAGGCGAAGTTGAACTGAGTAAAAGCAATATTCTTTTAATTGGTCCGACCGGTAGTGGAAAAACTTTACTAGCAGAAACTCTAGCAAGAATTTTAAATGTCCCTTTCACCATAGCAGATGCAACCACTTTAACTGAAGCAGGTTATGTCGGTGAAGATGTAGAGAACATCATTCAAAAACTGTTACAAAAATGCGATTACGATGTCGATAAAGCACAGACCGGTATTGTATACATCGACGAAATCGACAAAATTTCCCGTAAATCTGATAATCCTTCTATTACACGAGATGTATCTGGTGAAGGTGTTCAGCAAGCATTGTTGAAATTAATCGAAGGAACGGTGGCTTCTGTTCCTCCACAAGGTGGTCGTAAGCATCCGCAACAAGAGTTTTTGCAAGTGGATACATCAGGCATATTATTTATTTGTGGTGGTGCATTTGCTGGTTTAGATCAAATTATTCGTCAGCGTTCTGAAAAATCAGGCATGGGGTTTTCTGCTGAAGTTCATAGTAAAGATGAAAAAAAATCAGTGACGAAGATCTTAAGCGAAGTTGAACCCGAAGATTTAATTAAGTATGGATTGATTCCTGAATTTGTTGGGCGATTACCTGTTGTGAGTAGTTTGGAAGAATTAGATTTATCTTCGCTTGTGAAAATTTTAACGGAACCAAAAAATGCGCTCACTAAACAGTATGCACGATTGTTTTCAATGGAAGGTGTGCAAATAGATTTTAGAGCAGATGCAATTCAAGCGATTGCACAAAAGGCGATGGATCGAAAAACCGGTGCCAGAGGATTACGCTCTATCATGGAGCAAGTCTTATTAAATGTGATGTATGACTTACCTTCGTTAAAAGGTGTTCACAAAGTTGTTATCGATAAATCGACGATCACGGGTGAATCTGAACCGCTGTTGATTTATAAAAAAGTGAATAAACCACCGAAAGCAGCTTCGGAAAATGAATAATGGTGGAGTAGTGTCATCCTGAGCGAGGAGTGTGTCATCCTGAGCGTCAGCGAAGGATCTCACAGTTAACTTTGAGATCCTTCGCTGACGCTCAGGATGACAAGTTCATACAAAAAAATAAAATTATAGGATAAGGATGTGTAATGAGTGATTTACAATTACCAACTGTACCGCTTGCTGAGTTACCTGTCTTACCTTTACGTGATGTCGTTGTTTACCCTAATATGGTCATCCCACTTTTTGTTGGAAGAAAACGTTCTATTATGGCTTTAGAAGCCGCGATGTTAGAAGAAAAACATATCGTGTTAGTTGCGCAGAAAAATGCAGCCCAAGATGAACCAACGGCTGATGACATTTATCGCGTGGGCACTGTAGCGATTGTATTACAATTACTAAAGCTGCCTGATAATACCGTGAAAGTTTTGGTAGAAGGTACTAAACGATCTCAAATTACTTCTTTGAATGATGCTAAAGGATATTTAACCGCTCAAATTGAAACGGTTGAAAGCATCACTCCGCCAGGTCGCGAATTAGATATTCTTTCTCGTTCGTTGATGTCTCAATTTGAACAATATATAAAATTAAATAAAAAAATTCCGCCTGAAGTACTGACAGCGCTTTCAAGTATTGAAGAGCCTGGTCGTCTAGCAGATACCATTGCTGCGCATTTGGCATTGAAAATTGAAGAGAAACAACAAATCCTTGAAATTATGGATGTTCAAAAACGTATTGAACATTTAATGGGTTTATTGGAAACAGAAATTGATCTTTTACAAGTAGAAAAAAGAATTCGTGGTCGTGTTAAACGACAAATGGAAAAAAGCCAACGTAAGTATTATCTCGATCAGCAAATGGAAGCTATTCAAAAAGAAATGCATGAATTAGGTGATGAACAACCTAATGAAATGGAAGAGCTCACTAAAAAGATTGAAGCAGCCGGCATGCCTAAAGAAGCAAAAAAGAAAGCCGAAGCAGAATTGAAAAAATTAAAAATGATGTCGCCCATGTCTGCCGAAGCAACTGTATTGCGAAATTATTTAGATTGGATGTTAGGAGTTCCTTGGAAAAAGCGTTCCAAAATTCGTTATGATTTGAAAAAAGCAGAAAATATTTTGAGTCATGATCATTATGGATTAGAAAAAATAAAAGAACGTATCGTAGAATATTTAGCAGTTCAGCAAAGAGTTAGAAAATTAAAAGGTCCTATTATTTGTTTAGTCGGTCCTCCTGGGGTTGGTAAAACATCGTTAGGACAATCTATAGCCAATGCTACCGGCCGACAATTTATTCGTATCGCGCTAGGTGGTGTGCGTGATGAAGCTGAAATTCGTGGTCATAGAAGAACTTACGTCGGTTCAATGCCAGGAAAAATTATTCAAAAACTTCATAAAGTCGGTGTTCGTAATCCACTTGTCATGTTAGACGAAGTCGATAAGATGTCTGCAGATTTTCGTGGAGATCCTGCTTCTGCATTATTAGAAGTATTAGATCCTGAGCAAAATCACACATTCAGTGATCACTATCTAGAAGTAGATTATGACTTGAGTGAAGTCATGTTTATTGCAACGGCAAACTCATTGGAAATTCCTGCGCCCTTATTAGATCGTATGGAAGTGATTCGAATTCCTGGATACACAGAAGATGAGAAAAAGCATATTGCAGTCGAGCATTTAATTCCAAAGCAATTAAAGCAAAATGGTTTGAGAGAGGGCGAATTACATTTATCCGATTCTGCCATATTAGAAATTATTCGTTACTATACGCGCGAAGCGGGTGTTCGTAATATAGAACGTGAAATTGCAAAAATATGTCGTAAAGTTGTGAAGGAATTACTAGAAAATAAAGAATTGAAAAAAATTGAAATTACCCATAAAAATATAGATAAATATTTGGGTGTTCGACGTTATCGATATGGGTTAGCGGAAGAACAAGATCGTGTTGGACAAGTCAACGGTTTAGCTTGGACGGAAGTCGGTGGAGAATTATTAACGATCGAAGCTTCTGCAATGCCTGGTAAAGGACAATCAACATACACCGGTCATTTAGGTGATGTGATGCAAGAATCTATTAAGGCTGCAATGACTGTCGTTAGAAGTCGCGCTAATCAGCTAGGGTTACCTGCTAATTTTTATGAAACCAAAGATGTCCATGTGCATGTTCCTGAAGGTGCTACGCCTAAAGATGGTCCTAGTGCCGGTGTTGGTATGTGTACTGCGTTAGTTTCCGCATTTACCGGGATCCCTGTTAAAGCGGATGTCGCAATGACAGGAGAAATCACATTGCGTGGAGAAGTGTTACCAATCGGTGGTTTAAAAGAAAAATTATTAGCAGCGCTGCGCGGTGAAATAAAACATGTCATTATCCCAGAAGAAAATGAACGTGATTTACCTGAAATTCCAGATAATATTAAGAAAGGATTAAAAATACATCCTGTGAAGAAAATTGAAGAGGTATTATCACTTGCGTTGGTGCGTGAACCAGAAGTATATGTAGAAAAACCAGTAGAAGAAGTAAAACCGAAAACATCTTAAGTGGTATGAGATCCTTCACTGCGCTCAGGATGACAAGTTTGCTTAAAATGATAAGTATGTGTCATCCTGAGCGTAGCGAAGGATCTCATCGTAGTAACAAGAAACCAAAAACTAAATAATATGCAAGAAATTAACCCTATCATTTCACGCTTAGAAGACTATCAAACCCGAGTTGAAAGCTTACGGGGGTCTCTTTGACTATGCAGGTAAAAAAGAGCGTCTCGAAGAAATTAATTATGAGCTAGAACAACCCGACTCATGGAGCGATCCTGAAAGAACTCAAGTTCTAAATCAGGAAAAATCTCG
>JAFEDO010000129.1 GCA_018241565.1 Pseudomonadota bacterium | reverse complement strand
CTATCCCCAGTACTTTAATATCTCTCATTGGACCCTCCCTCCTATTGAAATGAAAATTTTTACGTTCTCATTCTGGCTCATTACGAAGCCTTTTTATAGATGGGTGGGTCCATACTATTAGACCCTACTGAATGATTTAGTTAATGAGTCGTTGCATCATCTTGGTTGACTGCAACACCCGGTGCTTCATATTTCCAAAACTTAGGTAAATAGAAAATTGAAAGCGCGACACCAAAAATACATAACACACCGCCTGAGACAACTGAAAAAGCGGTATTGACTGCAGCAGCAACAAATCCTGCTTCTGCATTTCCTAATAATGGCCCTGACATATAACTAATTAACTCAACGCCTGCTAAGCGTCCTCGCAAATGCGAAGGAATTGTTTGATTCCATAAAGTTTGTCGGAATATTCCACTGAAAGCATCCGCAGCACCAGCGAGTGCTAAAAAGATAACTGCAGTATAGATTGAATTTGAAAATCCAAATGCAATGATGGCAATCCCCCATAGTGCTGCAGAAATAGCAACCCCAGCACCATGACGTTTTATTTTATGGGTCCAACCGCTGAATATGGATGCGATTAACATCCCAACAGAGGGGCCTGCATATAACCAACCTAATGTTTTAACCCCACCCAGTGTGACTGCAATGGCAGGGAATAAAGCCATGGGCATGCCGAATATCATCGCGATGATATCTACGACGTAAGTGCCAACTAGTTCTTGTCGACTCATGGCGTAACGAATACCGGATTTAATACTTTTCGTTGTATTTTCTTCTGAACGTTCAATGACAAATCGCGCTTTAATAAAAAAGATAGCTAATAGTGAAACGATAAATGTCAAAAGATCAATGAAATAAACGATCGGTAATCCGAGTAGTGAAATCATGAAGCCTGCAATGGCAGGACCTGCAATCATACACACACTCATTTGAAACGAACGAAGACCAGCTACTGTTGGAAGATCATCATGTTCAACTAGCTTAGGCGTGAGTGATTCTAAACTGGGTCTATGAAAACCAACAAATGCTGAGCTTATCATGGCAGCGACATAGATAATCCAAACATGAGGTGTCGGTAACAAAGAATTCAATAGTAATATACCAATTGAAATGGCTAAGCCTAATTCAGAACCTAATAACAATTTTCGACGATCCAATCTATCCGCTAATGCACCACCAAAAAGTGCCGTAACCAGTAATGGTATTAATTGAACTAAACCAATATTTCCCACTGCGAGGGATGAGTGAGTTAATGAATACATTTGGTAAGGCAATGCAACATAAGTCAGCATGTTTCCAAAAAATGAAACGAATTGACCAATATAGAGTAGTCGGTAATCACGGTACTTAAAGAGAGGGCCTAATTTGATAAGCATAAGGGTGCTCGAGAGAAAATAAAAGAGGCGGAATAGTATCTAAGCTTCAAAAATCTAGCAACGATTTATTCGGCTACTATGGCATCTTGAGTAGTCGTGCTGCTTGATGCTTTATACTTCCAAAACTTTGGTAAATAGAAAATTGAAGCGGCAACACCAAAAACACATAAAACGCCACCTGAAACAACCGAGAAGGTAGTACTGACTGCAGCAGCAACAAATCCTGCCTCTGCATTTCCTAGTAATGGTCCTGTCATATAACTGATTATCTCAAGCCCTGCCAAGCGTCCTCGCAAATGTGAAGGAATCGTTTGATTCCATAATGTTTGTCGAAATATAACACTGAAGCCATCAGCAGCACCCGCGAACACTAAAAAGATCAGTGCCATATAAATTGAACTTGAAAATCCAAAAGCAGCGATAGAAACTCCCCATAAAACAGCAGAAATAGCTATTGCAGCGCCATGACGTTTTACTTTATGGGTCCATCCACTGAATATCGATGCCATCAACATGCCTGCCGAAGGAGCTGCATACAATAAACCTAGTACTTTAACGCCGCCGAGAGTTTCTGCAATCGCAGGAAATAGTGCCATTGGCATACCAAATATCATCGCGATAATATCTACAACGTAAGTTCCGATGAGTTCTTGGCGACTCATCGCATAGCGGATACCCGATTTAATACTTTTAGTCGTACTTTCTTCTGAACGTTGAATGGTAAATCGTGTTTTAATAAAAAAGATAGCTAATAATGAAATTACGAATGTTAAAAAATCGATGAAATACACTACGGGCAATCCAACAGTAGCAATCATGACACCAGCAAGGGCTGGACCCGCAACTTTAGTTAAACTTTTCTTAAATGAAGTTAATCCAGATACAGCAGGCAGATCTTTGTGTTGAACTAATTTGGGCGTGAGCGATTCTAAACTGGGTCTATGAAAACCAACCAACGCAGCATTTATCATTGCCGTAAGATAGATAAGCCAAACATGAGGGGTTGGTAATAATGAGTTTAATAACAATATGCCCGTTGCAATCGATAAACCGAGTTCAGAACCCAATAATAATTTACGGCGGTCCATTCTATCGGCTAGTGCGCCACCAAAAAGAGCCGTAGCAAGTAAAGGAATTAACTGAGCTAATCCAATATTTCCTACGGCCAGCGATGAGTGAGTTAATGAATATATTTGGTAGGGTAGAGCGACATAAGTCAGCATATTCCCAAAAAATGAAACCAATTGTCCAAGATACAATAGTCGGTAGTCACGGTATTTAAAAAGAGGGCTCAATTCAATAAACATACAAAAGCTCTAAGGAATAAAGGAGCTCGATTGTATACGAGTTGTTATATTATTGCGACTGAACTTATAGTGGGTAGTAATACCTATTGACTTACGCAGCTAGATTTTGAAGCTTTTAGATAGAAACCTTGATGCAAAAGTGCATCAAGGTTTCGGTTTTCTCTCCACAATAATTCCGCCACCTAAGCAAACTTCACCTTGATAAAACACTATCGATTGTCCTGGTGTCACAGATCTTTGTTTTTTGTTGAATGTTACTTGATATGCCTCTTCTTCTATTAATTCCAACACACAATCTTGATCAGATTGGCGATATCGAATTTTTGCTTGGCAAGATAATGGAAGAGTGGCAGGGTGTTCCGTGATCCAATGCATTTGATGACAGATTAATCGAGATGAATAGAGTAATGGATGATCTTGCCCTTGTCCGACGATTAACACATTTCGTTTTAAATCTTTATCTAATACATACCATGGATTTTCTTTGGCATCTTTGCGTCCGCCAATACCTAATCCTTGTCGCTGACCGTAGGTATAAAACATTAATCCATCGTGTTGTCCAATCACTTGTCCTTCAGGTGTTTCAATCGCACCAGGTTGTGCAAGCAAATATTCTTTTAAAAAAGTTTTAAAATTTCTTTCACCGATAAAACAAATGCCCGTACTATCTTTTTTACGAGCATTTAAAAATCCTTGTTGCAGAGCAATTTCACGCACTTTTGTTTTTTGTAATTCGCCCACAGGAAACAAACTATGCTTCAGAGCTTCTTGATTCAAAGTATATAAAAAATAACTTTGATCTTTATTAGGATCTAATCCTTTCAACAATTCCCATTCGTGATTCAGTTGTCGTGATCGCACATAATGACCTGTGGCAATATAATCTGCCTTTAATTCCAAAGCATGATTTAAAAAAGCTTTGAATTTTATTTCACGATTACAAAGAATATCGGGATTCGGTGTATACCCTTGTTGAGATGCTTCTAGAAAATAAGTGAATACGCGTTCCCAATATTCCTTAGAAAAATTAACCGTATGCAGTGGAATGTTAAGACGTGCACAAACCGATTTTGCATCGGCTAAATCTTGTTCTGCTGTGCATTGCTCATCATCGTTTTCGGCTTCCCAATTCTTCATGAATAAGCCTTCTACTTGATAACCTTGCTGTAAGAGTAGGTAGGCTGCGACTGAGGAATCTACCCCACCCGAGAGCCCAACAATCACTTTGATTTTTTTAGACATAAGGAATACTTCATTTAGGGAGTTCTATAACAGTACCTCTCGTAGCCCGGGTAAGCGCGGTTAGCGATTTTAATAGTTCAGGCACCGTGCGCAACCCGGGAATAGATCCCGGATTGCGCGTTTTAAAAAGCAAAAACGCTTATCCGGGCTACAAGAGAATGAAAGAGTATTCACATCTTTCACTTTGTTACAGATCTCGTTATTCAATTCGTAAGATAAATAATATAGGGATTATGAGCAATAAAACAATAGTTTAGTACTTGTTATTCCTCCGAAAATCAGTATGATTACGCCCCATCCAATTCGTGGGCCGTTAGCTCAGTCGGTAGAGCAGTAGGCTTTTAACCTATTTGTCGTAAGTTCGATTCTTACACGGCCCACCATCTTATTCTTATGTACTACCGTAATACCTTGTTTTAAATAACTTTCAAGGAGAGTTGCAATGACAGCTTCGAAAATTCGCGTGCCAGAACAAGGCAGTAAAATTGCGGTTAACTCAACCGGCACCTTGAATATCCCAGATAACCCCATCATTCCCTTCATAGAAGGAGATGGCATAGGTATTGATGTAACCCCCGTTATGCAAAAAGTCGTCGATAGCGCTCTCTTAAAGGCTTATAAAGGTAAGCGCACGATTAGCTGGATGGAAATCTATGCCGGTGAAAAAGCAACAAAAGTGTATACCCCAGATACCTGGTTACCGGAAGAGAGCCTCGCTGCTATTAAAGAATATATTGTTGCCATTAAAGGGCCGTTAACAACCCCCGTAGGTGGCGGAATTCGTTCGATTAATGTGGCTATTCGACAAGAATTAGATCTCTATGTTTGCCTACGACCCGTTCGCTATTTTGCAGGTACTCCAAGCCCTGTCAAAGAGCCTTGGAAGACTGATATGGTGATATTCCGAGAAAACTCCGAAGATATTTATGCGGGCATTGAATGGGCCCCCAATACCCCTGAAGCGAACAAAGTTATTCAATTTTTACGAAACGATATGCACGTTAAAAAAATCCGCTTTCCAGAAAATTGCGGTATTGGCATTAAACCGGTCTCTAAAGCGGGTACTTCTCGCTTAGTGGCTAAAGCGATCCAATATGCGATTGATAATAATCGTGATTCAGTCACCCTGGTTCACAAAGGCAATATTATGAAATTCACTGAAGGCGCCTTCAAAGATTGGGGTTACGCCGTCGCTAAAGAACAATTTGGCGCGACACCACTCGATGGTGGCTCTTGGATGACACTCAAAAACCCTAATACAGGTAAAAATATCGTTATTAAAGATGTGATTGCCGATGCCTTTTTACAACAAATCCTATTAAGACCCGAAGAGTATAGCGTTATTGCCACTCTTAACTTAAATGGCGATTACATTTCAGATGCTCTAGCAGCTCAAGTAGGTGGCATAGGGATTGCCCCAGGCGCTAATATGAGTGATACCGCCGCGGTATTCGAAGCGACTCACGGTACAGCACCTAAATATGCAGGGCAGGATAAAGTAAACCCAGGCTCACTCATTTTATCTGCCGAAATGATGTTGCGTCATATGGGTTGGTATGAGGCGGCTGATTTAATTATTAAAGGCATGGAACATGCTATTGAAGCTAAAACAGTCACGTATGATTTTGCACGACTTATGGAAGGAGCAAAAGAAGTCAGTTGCTCGGGGTTTGGAGACGCGATTATTCGCGGGATGTAAATCCTTTAAAAACAAACATAGAGTTTTTGATGTTTGAAGAAGTAACAAGCTACACTGATGCTGTTGAGAAATCTCGTAGAAAAAAACTTGATTCGTTGCTCAACAACCCAAATAATAGATTAAAATTAAACAACTTAGATAATGCTGAACGACTTTTACAAGATGATCCT
>JAFEDO010000128.1 GCA_018241565.1 Pseudomonadota bacterium | reverse complement strand
GCTTTGAATGGAACCAATGGTTTTGTTATCAACGGAGTTAGTGCGCAGGACATTAGTGGTAGCTCAGTGAGCATTGCAGGTGATGTGAATGGAGACGGCATCTCTGATCTCATTATTGGTGCTCCGGGGGCAGGCCCCGGTCTTCGTAGCGCTGCAGGCGCAAGTTATGTTGTGTTTGGGAGCAGGAATGGTTTTAATTCATCATTTGAACTCTCAGCTTTGAATGGAACCAATGGTTTTGTGATGAATGGAGTGTCTGCAGGCGATAGCAGTGGTTCTTCTGTGAGTACGGCAGGTGATATCAATGATGACGGCATGGACGATGTGATTGTTGGCGCTTATCTTGCTTCTCCTCCCGGCCGTACATGGGCAGGTGCAAGCTATGTCGTGTTTGGAAGCAAGAACGGTTTTAATTCGTCACTCGAACTCTCAACCCTGAATGGTGCCAATGGTTTTGTCATCAATGGCGTTTCGATGGATGATAGGAGTGGCATGTCAGTGAGTGCTGCAGACGACGTGAATGATGACGGGATAGCGGACGTGATGATTGGCGCTCAATATGCTTCTCCCGATGGTATTCGTCTTAGCGCAGGTGTCAGTTATGTGATATATGGACAGTCATCAGTAGGATTTTTTGCGCACCACGAGACTGTAGGCAAAAATTTTGCTCCCGTAGAACAGCCTGCAATGAAGTTAGGTATGTGATCTTTAGTGAATGAACGTAAAAATCTCCGTGATACGCAATCACGGAGATTTTTTTAATTCTGGAGGAGTGTGATGGAAAATACTGTAGTGCGAGAATCTATTGAGAAAACTGAAAAGCAATCAAAGGAAATAGAAAAACAATTACAAGCAATTTTTCAACAAACTTCGCAAGCGTTAAATAATCAAGTAGTGATTGGCAAACAAATTCAAATTATCCAACAGCAATTGCACGCTTTGTTGGTGCATAACGGTTTAGTGACTCAGGCAGTTAGCGAGCAATCCTAAGTGGCTGAAGTCTTATCCGTTGAATTTCAAAAAGCTTGCCAACTTCATCAGCAAGGGTATTTGCAGGAAGCGCTGCAGTGTTATTTTCAACTCATCGAAACTGATCCTGTTTTTTGGCAATGTTATCAAAATATTGGTTTAGTTTTATTTAATCAAGGACAAACAGAAGTAGGCTTGTCTTATTTGTTTAAAGCACATTATATCTGTCCTACTGATGCGATGTGTCTTAATAATATTGCTTTTGCCTTGCATTCTTCGGGTCATTTGGTTGAAGCGGATTTTTATTACGACAAAGCGCTCGCTTTAAATACTCACGCATCTTTCGTTCTTAAAAATTACGCTAATAACTTGCTCAGTATGGGTGAGTTAGAGCGCGCCGCAGAAGTCTTTGATAATTTACTAAAAAATGATCCTGAAAACTTCGAAGCACGAAAAGGAAAAATTACCGTGCTTTTATTAAAAGGTGATTTGTTATCAGGATTTAAAGCATTTAATCAACAACGTGAGATGTTAAATCCTCAAGTTTACCAACGATTTCTCCAACCTTTGTGGCAAGGAGAATCGATAAAAGAGCAAACTTTGCTCGTGCATGAAACACAAGATGCTGGATTTGGTTTTGGGGATATGATCCATCTTGCACGATATATTCCTTGGGCAACAACTTTTGCAAAAAAAGTGATTGTTGAGTGTAAGCCACCTTTAGTGCGGTTGTTTGAGCATCTACATGAAAACATTTTGGTCATTCCACAAAAAAGTACATTACCCGAGTTTGATGTGCATTTGCCCATGAGTTTATTTCCAGTGGTGCACAAAACACAATTGGATTCTATCCCAACATCTCCCTACCTCAGCACCTCAAAAGATTGGGCTTCAGTAGCACCACTACCAAAAACGAGCGAGATAAAAATAGGCTTAGTATGGGCTGGCATGCCTGGTCGTACTCAAGATAAAAGACGGTCGTGTCCGTTTACGGAATTATTAGCTTTACTGCAGCTGCCTAAAATTAAGTTCTACAGTTTACAAAAAGAACCGATTGCGCACGTTTTGAAAGAACATCATTGTTTGCCGCTTATCGAAGATCTGAGCGCAAAATTAAATGATTTTGCAGATACCGCTTTTATTATTGAGCAATTAGATTTAGTGATTTCTGTGGACACTGCAGTTGCTCATCTTGCGGGTGCTATGGGCAAACCCACCTGGTTAATGTTACCTTACGATCCCGATTGGCGCTGGATGCTCAATCGCGATGATTCTCCGTGGTATCCTAGTATGCGTTTATTTCGATCGCCAAAACCTTATGCATGGAACGAAGTTATTTGTGACGTGAAAAGCGCATTGATCCAGTTATTTAATTAAATCAAAGGTGTTTTTTAATGAATGAACTTATTAATGGTATTACACACGAAAACTTTGATATAAACGTGAAGAGCCAATCAGAACATTTAAATGAACTGCAATGCGAGCCTGTTTTTGTCTACGATTTTGATGGTGTGGTACCTTTGCTTCGTTGTTATGAAGGTGATCAACCTTTATTTTTCGCTCCTCATAATGCTAAGGGGTTCTCGGCAAATGAGTTTTCATTTTTTTCGTGGCCTATGGAATTAGATGGACAAACTGCGCGTTGTAGTGAAGTTCCATTTTATGGGATCCCTTCCATTCAATGTTCGAACGAAAAGGGTACTTTCGTTGTTGTAGCTCGAAGTGCACCGAGTATATTTCCAGTGATATATGGAACAGCATTATTAGCGCAAGTAGGAGCTCATGTCGTTAGAAGTGGTATTGGATTTCTTTTAAGCCGGTTCGGTCATCGCGAAGCAGTTGTAGAGAAAAAATATCTCTCTGCAGAAACAGCATTAGATGCTTTAGAAATACTGAATAAAAAGTTAGATGAAGTTCATTTTAATTATCTTTTCAACATTGAAATACGACAAAAACAAAAGATTCTTCCGAGCATCGTTCGTGAAAGATATCAGCTAAGGTGTCGATATGCCAATAGGGAATTAGCTGATTTAAAAACGAGTTTGCAAAACAAGAATCCGAACTATTTAACAGAAGAAAGATTAGCAAACTATCAACACACTGCAGATTGGCTCTGTGCAGAGCATACTGAATTTGAAAGAGCGAATGCTAAATTAGCAAAGATAGAATCTTATGAGGATTTATTTAAAAATAGCACAGGATTATTATTGCAAAAATTTATGGATCTAAATACATCTAAGCCAAATCTTGAAAAAGTAGTGAATAATTATGGTTATAGGATGGTTGCTTTCGATGACGTGGATCCAGAAGATGAAGATGCATTCTTTTATTCGATAACACATCAATTGCTTTTATCCGAGCTAAAAGGAGATTTTTCAAAAATTTCTCCGGAAGAGTTAAAGCAGAAATTTGCTAACTACCGCATTCATATGCATGGAAAGATGGCTGCGTATTTGAAATTATGTCCGCAACTTTATGACGATTTATTTGATGATCATTCATTATTGGTCGATCTAACTCTGATCCAAAAGTGGAGACATTATATCAGAACTATCGTCCTTTCTCGTGCATTAAACCTTAATTTCATTATTGTTCCGAGTGATGATTCAACCCCTATTGTGATCAAGCAAGCCTCAAATGTGCAGGTCATTATATTGGGTTACGATGTAGAAAAGAAATATTTTTCGTTGTTACTAGATGAGAAAAATCAACACCCACAAAAAAATATCCACGAATTATTTCATCATGCTGATCAAGATAATTATAAAGAGGAATTAATTGATCCATTAGTGAAAAAACAAGCTATGAAATATGGTTATCAATGTGTTTTAGTTTCATGGGGAGAAAACAGTTTTCTATATGCGGTGATTGATCAACTGGCCAAGATACGTAAAATTGAAATGAAGCTTGAATTTTTAAAAAATTTGGTGACTAAGCATTTAAACGAATATGTAGATGATTATAAGGATGTAAAAAATCCCGAGGTTTTAGCCTGTGCCCGCTTGTTGAATATCAGCATTGCTGTGATTTCAAGTGCGGATGAAGCGCCGCTCATTGTTCGCCATAAGAAACCTCAAGCAATTATTGCGATTGGTCGTGATGGTAGCGATCAGTATTATTCTTTGCTAAGAGATAATGTATTGAATCCTCATCCTGAAAAAGACATTACATCGATTTATTTGGCAGCATCAGAAGACGCATTTGAGTTTCATGAATTGCCACCGGCATCGAAAAATTTAAATTCTAAGTGAGTGTCATTTTATAAAAGCTTACTTTAACCGATTGATTCATTTGGTAAAAATTAAATTTAGACAAAGTATTCCATTAGTCATTGTATTTGGAGTAGGATTGCGCCCGGATTATATAAGTTTGGGAATGGAATTTCCGTTGAAAGCTTGGGATGGATTAAAGATTAGAGTTAAAGAAGGTATGTGGTCATGGGTTTACAAGTGGGCTGACTTTGAGAAGCGCCCGAAAAAACGGAGTAGCGAACAAAATGCATCATTTATATCGGGATTTTACGTTGATTTGAGCATATTAATGGACTCAGCAAGCATGGCCATTTCGACGTGATTTTCTCGTTCTTCTTCAAAAGAGTAGTAACCATAAAGATTAATGTGGATCCACGCGACCGGCGATATATATCTGAGCTGTTCAATCAGAGCATCATTTCCTTCCTTTTGTAGTTTCGTTAGCAAGGAATCCAACAGCTTAGCATTGTAATAAATCATACAATTCGCTAATAAACGCGCACACTCATTCCATATCTCAATTTCCTGCGCGCTTTTTCCACGGAATTTTTGTCCGTGCACATTAGCAATAGCGCGCCGCAGTTTATGGTAAGCTTCGCCACGATTTAAGGATCTGCGTACATTTTTTCGAATGATTGGATCATCGATAAAATTCAGCATATAAATACTCATGAGTATTCTATCATATTCCCAAAGTGCTTCCTTAGTTTTATTTTTTCTTTTATGTGAACTGAGCTTGCTAACAATTAAATGCTGTGATGATTCTCCCATTAACAATGACACGATTATTCTCAGAATATTATCCCACTCTTGTTTGATAATTTTTTTGTTTATTTGATGCTGTGGCTTAATCAATAAATCCTCGTATTTTTTTAACGGTGCGAACCCACAGAGCGTTTCCACTTTATGATTGATCCGCTTAAAATAGGGTGCAAATTGTTTTTCGATAAAATCTAGCAATAGAAAGTTAAGTTGATTGATCGAATGCCCATCACCCGATAACCAGTTAATAATAATCTCACTACTATTATTAAATAAAATATCAAACAGATAATGACTTTCATGCTGATTAGCACTGATTATTTTCGCATTCACAGGAATATGATTGGCACAAAGTGTGTAGGCAACAATACCTTTATTGACTCCAAAATACTTAGATGAGTATCGCGCAATAAATGAATGCAGACGGGTTTCAAATTTTTGTCCGTCGACACTGCCATGAATGTAGTTATCGTGAATGTTCCAATATTTGAAAATAGGCAAATCAGCAATAGCATTTATAATCAAATCATTAGCATCTCGCAATGTTTCAAGACGCATAAAATTCTTCATTTGTGTATACATGCGATGATAGGTGAGATCACTGCTGTCCGCCATTTTATAAATACCAAGATTAGTTGCGTTTGCAATAATGCATGCCATGAGTGCAATCGGATCAAGTGTATCTTTAGCATCATAAGATTTAATGTGGGTAAAAGCGCTCATAAAGTTACAGTTTTTTTGTCCGAACTTTAATACATTCGAGATACTTGTTTGCGGGATCTGCTCAAAAATAGGGTGATTTTCTTTATCAGCGGTGTCTGGGTAGGGGAGGGTAAAAGTAATTTCATCCCCTTTCTTTTTTATTTTAATTTCTTTGTTGTCGCCATTTTTGATGCGCTCATTAACATCTTTGATTAGTTTTTCCAGTGTATTTTCTAAGTCATCCATTAATTGATTAATCGGAGTTAATAATTTTTTATTACCAAGTTTCTTAAGTAACTTCAATTTGCTTTTCCATTTTTCATTACTGATCAAGTGGGACTGCAAACTTTTAAAAGAAATGGAGTTTTCAAGATAAATATTGCCCGCTTCAATTTGCTCGAAAATCATTTGATAAATCATAAATTCATATTTTGCCATATCTAACACATTATCTTTCATCAAATGATTCATCCAATTCTTAGGGATACATTGAGTGGGCACGTTTTTTATGATCGATTTTCTTTCGTTAGATGATAATAAAAAATAGTTCTTTAAAAATTTAATTGCTTCTATTAAATTTTTCTGCGTATCATCCCCAGTGAATTGCAGCACATTAAAAATAGGGCGAAGACTCCCAGTAATTTTATTCTTTAGATTTGCGATCTCATCCCATTTCATAGCTTGGAAATCAAATAGCAACCCCATTAGATAGTCAGCAACCACATTGAGATTTCCTTTTTTAACGTATTTTCTTGCACGTTTTCGGACATTACCAAATAATTCTTTATCAGATATTCTCTCATCATCAAACAAGCGTAAAATAATAGCTGCGTTTTTGGTATCTTTGTTGATTTCTAATTTTTCATCGAATATTTTATCTCGTGCAATGATAAATGCTTCTGACTTGAATTTTTCAAGATAATGAATAAAGCTAATCATCAAATTGTCATT
>JAFEDO010000127.1 GCA_018241565.1 Pseudomonadota bacterium | reverse complement strand
TACCATTGTTTTTCTCCCCATGGTCTCTATGAAGAATCTTCATTTGATCATGCGGACTCAATAAAATCAATGCACTACTGCTCTTTACCCTCTATAATTCGTGGGGATGCATCAGCTCAGGATGACAACTTCATGCAGAAATCATTAAGACCCCTTGATGCAAAAACCGCATCAAGGCACGGTTACCGTCCCCAACGATTTGATTTACTACCTCCATGATAGTTGGGACTACTCATAGCCTCACCATTCTTTGCACGACCTCCATAATTCTCGAAAGTCCAGAGATGCCCTTGACCCTCATCATCCAAAATCGATTTTTCTTCTTCTGGAGCATCACTTTTACGAGAATCTTCTGGCATACGATTGACAGGGTTTGTGCACAAGGAAGTGTGGCCCACAACAGTAGGAATCGACATCAGTACAGTTAACAGAATCGTTGGAGATGGTATCCAATAATCTTCAGATAGACTCATGACTGCATTATCTAATCCCCACTGCTCATCCAATAATCTATAAGCTGCGATCAGTGTTGCTGCCGTTTGTAATCCTATCGTAGATGGCGCTGTTATCAATTGAATTGCTTTTTTAAACCCATTAACCCATTTATTGGGTTCTAATCCAAAATAATGTTGTCCTGCTTCTGCGTGAGTTAACCAAGCATTGATAGCCAGTAAAATAAATCCAGGGGTTAATGCGATTCCAATTCCTATCTTAATATCATCACTTATGTTTACATCGTTTAGTAATTGAAGAATAGGATACAAATAAGGCACGATATCAATTAAAGGAAATCTGATATGTACAGCAACATATTGAATAAGTCGAAGGATCAGATGCGCTATCTTATTATCGCCAATCTCATCTTGTACTGGATCTATAAATAATTTGGGATAAGGAAGCTCTTGTATCAGCCCGCAATCAAAAAGACATTCATAAATACCATCTTTAGTTTTTTTTGGATCTTTTAACTTTTCAAGTAAGTATTGCAATACATTCTTGATGTAACTTGGTCGAGACTCTACTAAATCTCCTGCTCGCATAAAAAATTCAGATGGTAAACTAATAAGACTGCCGACTACTAAAAGAGCAACCCAAGCTGGCATTGGCATTTTATCTAAAAATACAGTATCTAATCCGAATACCCAATCAATGACTTTTTCATGCGCACCACTGGCTGCTAATAATATTGCTGTAATTACGGAATGTCCTGACCATGAAAGTGTACCTAAGAATCCAAGTGGAACTCGTACCGGTTTACTTTTGATTACATAATCCAAGGGTGAATGACTGTTTCCATTGTAACCAATCAGTGGGATATATTGACGCGCTGTATTATCGATCGTTTGGCAAGCAACACAAAAATTATTAAGTATCAGAGGAAGCGAAGCGATAATTGAAACAATTAATAGAAGATTGTCTTCTATTTTTTCCGATTCGTTTGCATCTTTCTGCATAAACTCATAAAAAGAAATTAAATTATAAAGGATTAATAATTCTTGAGCTGAGGCAAATAATGCGGCATTTCCTTTTACAATAACAAATTTTAGTATTCCACCAATCCAACGCTTCAGTGCTTCTAGCATTAAATCCCCCGATAAAAAAATGAATTCGTGATCCTACGTGAACCTTTCATCCTGAAGGCATTTATCGTCCTGAATAATACTTAGAATCCTGAGTAGTACTTGTCATCCTGAGCGTCAGCGAAGGATCTCATGGTAACATTGAGATCCTTCGCAGAGCGAGGGATGACAAGTACTACTCAGGACAAAAAGCCTATGTAAAAACCGTGTCAAGGCTACGATTACGAGCGATAGCTTTTGGTATTTTGACTATAGAAAGGAGTTTCTTCATCCTTCTCTTTTCTTACTACACCCGTAGAACCGCCCCTGTTCTCACTATCAGAGAGCGCATTATAATGCTCACCATTGTCTTCGCTGTCGCTACTGCCATAGACGGAACGCTTCCCCGCCATGCCATCAGTAGAATCATTTTCTCTAGACATCACAAAATTCGCTTTTCGATTTAGAACTGGGCATGTGCTAAAGAAAAAAGTAAATAACAATGTACTAATAGTAACAAACACCGAGATTATTGTTGTCACGGGAATTTCAAATTCATCGAACATTTGCATTACTTTTTCATCTAACTGAAACCAACCATTCAACAACATTTCGATCGCCAGTATTGTACCTAGACATTGAATTGCTGTTGCAGGAATTGCGGTTCCCAGTTGTGCTACTTTCTCTAATCTTGTAATCCATTTATTTGGTTGTAATCCTCTATAGAACGTACAAACACTAGAAATTTCTTTTTCCTCACCAACAAAAAAATTTCTATTTACCTGAAGTTGACTTAAGGCTGTATTTACACTTGCAGCAATTGCCGCAGGAATTAATGTAATTCCTAAAGCTAATGCCCAATCATCTCCAACCTTTAAGTCATCAAGTGCCTTGCAAATAGGATATAAGTAAATCATTTGATTCGTTGGAATTGCTTGAAAAAAACTACTCATATAAATAGTGAAGTATTCTAGAGTACGTTCAACCAGAGTATGTCTTCTTTTAACTTTCTGTTCTTCTTCATATTCCTTATCCAACTGCCGAATCATCGGAGGATTTTCTTCCTTAGAACAAAAACATTTAAAACAGGCTATAAAACAGTTAATCCATTCTTTTAAGAAATCCAAAAAAGAACTGGGATGTGTTTCTGTTAAATCTCCTGCGTGAGTAAACATGGTTGAAGGCACGCTTAATACTGCAATTAATATTGACGCAGCTATCGCAACCTCATTAGGAACTTTACCTAACCCAACATCAGCACCTAGTAAAAAGTCATGCGTATTGTCGTATCCCAATTCTCGGACATAAGCCATCACAGCAAGATGGTTAAGAAGAGGAATTGTAGCTATACTAATCATTCCTGTGAATATTCGAAAGTAACTATTCTTTCCTAATCGATCAACAAACGTATCACTCGGAGTGTATCTTGGAATTGGAAGGCATTTTGGAACAGCGCTATTTACAAATCTCGCAGTTCCGTTATCGATGACTTGGTTGGCAAGACGAAAACTATCTACAAATCCAAACGCCATTAAAATCATCATCTGAAAATATATACTCGGAAAATATTCACCCGGATTATCAGGATCTGTTGTTTCTCTATGAAATTCAATGGCAATGTAGAGATACAATAATTGCAGCCCTGCCGCATACATTGCCGCATTTCCCTTCGTCCAAAAAGCTTTTAATAACGAATGGTAAAATTCACGCGATTTAGCCAATTTAGTCGATTTAGTTGATTTACTCGATTCAATTATCATTCTTATTCCTTAAAAAAATGAATGCCACATGGTACAAATGATTCCTTAAGAAAAAATTAATCGTGCTGACAAAATACCCATTAGCAATTCAAATACTTCGAAGACTGTAGCCATCTTTTATTGGGGTAGTAAGCAACAACGAGAGATCCTTCCTTAATTGCACGAATCACGGGTTTAATAATGTCTGTACTTAATGCAGGGCACCCCCAACTGCGACCTAAGCGACCCATACGTTGCGCGAATGTTTCACTGACATAAGGCGCTCCGTGAATCACTACTGCTCGAGATAAAGCATGTGCATTGTAACCATGCTCTAAACCATGCAATCTGAGTGACTCTCCGTGAGATCCTTGATAAGTACTTCCTGTTTTAAACACACCAATACTGGATTGGTGACTGCTCGGACTATCTGAAAATTGCGTCGCGTAATTGTCACCGCTACCCTGTCCATGCGCAGCGAGTGTATCAAATTTCACATGATTACTCTCGACATCTACGACATAGAAGCGTTTTTCAGTAGAAGGCTTTGAATAGTCAATAATCGTTAAAAGCGGGTTATCCACTTGTCCGGCTTGGACAGCGCAATAATAAGCCTTTAAACCGACTTTAAGGGCTTCGGGGTTGATATGAGGGGCTTGTCTTAAGATTTTCTTGATTTCAAAGCCCACTGGCACGTCTGAGGCTTGAGTAAAGCTGAAATATCCCATGATTGAAAGAATGAATAATCCCGTTAACATACTGATTTTTAATATAATTTTCTCACTCATGTGTACTTCTCCTACGTTAAAACTAAAGTAACAGGGGGCGAAGACTACCATAAAACCAATCAAATGTATATTATTGAATCAGTAGGATTTCCTGTAAGTCTGTTACCCAGACCTGAGCTTGTCATCCTGAGCGTCAGCGAAGGATCTCAGCGTCAACCCTGAGATCCTTCGCTGACGCTCAGGATGACACAATGACCCCATTGCTTCTTACAAAAACGAGACCCCGTAAGGTAGTGCCCTCATCCCTAAATACTGCGCTATCGTCTGCCCGACATCGGCAAACGACTCGCGGCGTCCTATAAACTTGGATGAGACTCCTGGGCCAAACATCAATACGGGAATGTGTTCACGCGTATGATCCGAACCCTTGAAAGTGGGATCACAACCATGGTCAGCAACAATAAAAACGATATCTCCCGGTTTCAAACACGCTTCTAACTCTGGCAATCGTCGATCAAACATTTCCAATGCATTGGCGTATCCAGCGACATCGCGTCTATGTCCATATGAGCTATCAAAGTCTACAAAATTAGTGAAAACGATACCTCCTTGATCGCATTGTTGCGCTGCTTTTAAAGTTGCATCGAACAAACTCATATTATCCTGAGCGGTAATTGTCTCCGTCACTCCTCGATGCGCAAAAATATCTGAAATCTTTCCTATTGCTATCACTGACTTTCCTGCTGCTTTCATTTGATCTAATAAGGTATCACTCGGAGGAGGTGTCGTATAATCATGACGATTAGCCGTTCGGGTAAAATGCCCAGGCTCTCCGATGAAGGGCCTCGCGATAACACGACCAATATTATATGTATTCACTAACTTGCGCGTGACTTCACACAAATCATACAGGCGCTGCAATCCAAAATATTGTTCATGTGCGGCTATTTGAAAAACACTGTCTGCTGAAGTGTAAACAATCGGTTTTCCTGTTCGGATATGTTCTTCACCTAACTCTCGAATAATTTCTGTACCTGATGCATGCTTATTCCCCAAGACTCCAGGAATTTTTCCTTGTGAGATGAGTGCTTGAATCAACTGCTCTGGGAAGCTCGGATACTCCGGTGGAAAGTATCCCCAATGAAACAAAGCGGGCACACCCATCATTTCCCAGTGACCACTCGGCGTATCTTTTCCAAAACTTCTTTCTACGGCATATCCATAAACACTTTGCGGTAATTGAGTGTAATCAAAGCTAGGAAAACGAACGCCTGTACTTGCTAAGGCGGCGAAATGTAATCCAACACGACAGAGATTATCTATTTTTAATGGACCTGCTCTTAAACCTGCGACGTCTGCTTTTCCAGTGGCACAATATTCGACGATGTGACCAAAAGTATCTCCACCCACATCACCAAATGATTGCGCATCTTGGCTAGCACCAATCCCTAATGAATCTAGTAGCAAAATGAAAACTCTTTTCATATCATCCCACGGGGTTATTTAACATCCTGCATCATAGAAGATTCACATAAAATCGTATACACTTTCGCGCGACAAAATATGGAGAAAAATTATGCTTGCACCAACCATTCGTGAACCCTTATCACAATTACAAACGCATTTACAAAAACGTATTTTAGGACAAGAAGGATTAATTACTCGATTACTGATCGCTTTACTTTCTGATGGCCACTTATTAGTAGAAGGCGCACCTGGTCTTGCAAAAACAAAAGCGATTAAAGAATTAGCGGCAACGATTGAAGGAAATTTTCATCGTATTCAATTCACACCAGATTTATTACCCGCCGATTTAACCGGTACTGAAATTTATAGACCCAACGATGGTTCTTTTCATTTTCAACCAGGACCATTATTTCATAATTTAATTTTGGCGGATGAAATCAATCGCGCACCGGCAAAAGTACAATCTGCCTTATTAGAAGCAATGGCAGAGCGCCAAGTGACTGTCGGACAAAAAACATATCCATTGCCAGAATTGTATTTGGTAATGGCGACACAAAACCCTATTGAACAAGAAGGGACTTATCCTTTACCTGAAGCACAATTGGATCGATTCCTCATGTACGTTCGAGTAGATTATCCTAAAGCTGCTGTCGAACAACAAATTTTACAATTAGCACGTGAAGAAGCTAAAGAAGGACCAGTCACACAGTCAAAACAAAATAAAATCGTCACTCAAAAAACATTGCTCACAGCAAGACAAGAAATTATGGAAATTCACATGAGTGAAAATTTAGAAAAATATTTGGTGCAATTGGTTATAGCAACTCGTGATCCCGCACCTTATGATAAACGATTAAGTCAATGGATCCGATATGGTGCGAGCCCACGAGCAACCATAGCGCTTGATCGTTGTGCGCGATCTCATGCTTGGCTGCAAGGGCGTGATTATGTATCTCCTGAAGATATCCATGAAATTGCGCATGATGTATTACGTCATCGAATCATTTTAAGTTATGAAGCAGAAGCTGATGGCGTGACAACAGATACATTTATTACGACTTTATTAGAAGCGGTACCTGTACCCTAGGATTTCGCGATGCGTATCAATAAAGCTCCGAACATTCATGTCTCTCTCGAATCTTTAATACAATTGCGTCATCACGCGCGCAATTTATCATTCTCTAATTATAAAAGAGTGCATAGTGAATTACTGGGAGATCATTTCTCTCGATTACGCGGTCGTGGAATCGATTTTGATGAAGTGCGGATCTACACACCCGGAGATGATATCCGACATATGGATTGGCGAGTGACTGCTCGTACTGGAAAACCTCACACTAAATTATATTGCGAAGAACGAGAACGCCCTGTCTACTTGCTCTTAGATTACAATCCCAGTATGTACTTCGGCACTCGAGTAACATTTAAATCGACTATTGCGAGTGAAGCGGCTGCACTACTAGGATGGGCTGCGATACAACAAGGTAATCGATTAGGTGCCATGCTATTTTCTGATGGTCAACATATTGAATTACGACCTAAGTCGCGATTACATGGGATATTGCCACTATTAAAAAATATCAGTGCCTTTTCAAAACCAAAATCTTGTTCTGAAAGTCCTCATGGCATGATGCACGCATTAAGTCGATTATCTCATGTCACAAAACCGGGAAGTTTAATTTTTATTTTAAGTGACTTTTTTAATTGTGGTCAGGATATGGAATATTCTTTGCGCCGACTATCCGAACATAATACGGTGATTGCTTGTGCCATTTCAGATCCTTTAGAAATCAATCCGCCACCACCGAATTTTTATGCCGTCACTGATGGAAAAGAAATTTTTACTTTTGATTCGTCATCCAATAGTTTTCGTAAAAATTATCAAAAACAATTTAATGATCGACGGTCTGAATTACAAACTTTACTGAAGAAACAAAGAATTCCATTAATTGAAATGCAAACGGATCAATCCGTTGTAAAAACATTACAGAAACATTTGAGAAATTAATAAAGGAGCCCCCACCCTAACCCTCCCCCGGAGTACCGGGGGAGGGGACATGTAATTTCCTCTTACAATACTTCAGTAGAGAAAACATATAATTCCCTCCCCCGGTACTCCGGGGGAGGGTTAGGGTGGGGGCAACAATACATAAACGAGAAATGAACAATGCCACAACAAACTGACACAGCACTCAGCGCATTAAAAGATATTCATCTTCCAGCGCCTATTTCCTATTGGTCATTGGCACCAGGGTGGTATTTTTTATTGTTGATCGTCTTAATCGCCGCTGGCATTGGTGCTTATTTTGGCTGGAAGCATTGGCATCGATCCCGCGCAAAAAACCAGGCACTCAAAAAATTGATTCAATTAGAAAACGCGTATCGAGAAAGCAAAGATGTGCATTCGACAGTCCAAGAAATTTCAATTTTATTACGTCGAGTCGCACTAGCTTATTTTCCGCGTAAACAAGTTGCAGGATTATTTGGAAAATCCTGGATCGCATTTTTAGAAAAAACTACACCAGAAAAATATTTCGATAAAAAAACAGTGGAGTTATTCGTCACTGCCAGTTATCAAAAAAATAGCACTGTGAATATTGAATCCTTATTTACATTCAGCCGCCATTGGATAGAAACATGTTAGATTTTGCAAACTTTTGGATATTTTTATTATTGCCACTTCCGTGGATTATTTATCATGTTTTAAAAGCAGCACCAGAAAATTCTTTAGCAGCACTTAGGATCCCATTTTTTTCAGCGATCCATGTTATGGTAGAAAACACTCATCCACATGACACTCAACCACAAAAACGTTTAGTCATTATTACTTGGGTACTCCTCATTATTGCTGCTGCAGGACCTCAGTGGTTAGGCAAACCAATTCCTCTTCCGGTTGTTGGACGCGATATCTTACTCGCAGTTGATCTCTCCGGAAGCATGCAAACACCCGATATGCTTATGGAAGGTCAAGCGGTTGATCGATTAACTTCTGTAAAAAATGTAGCAAAAGAATTCATCGAAAAACGGGCAGGCGACAAATTAGGATTAATTTTATTTGGGACAAGAGCTTACTTACAAACACCGCTTACTTTTGATCACAAAACTGTACTTGCTATGTTAGACGATGCAACGATTGCTTTAGCAGGCCCTCAAACTGCCATAGGAGATGCGATTGGATTGGCGATTAAACGCTTATCCAAAGTTCCTGAAAAAAGTCGCGTTCTTATTTTATTAACGGATGGCGGCAATAATTCTGGTGTGCTTGATCCCTTACAAGCAGCAAAAATCGCCGCTGATAATAAAATAAAAATTTATACTGTTGGTGTTGGTTCAAATGGCGTGGTTGTTAATGGGGTTTTTGGCCCCCAATTAGTGAATCCTTCTAGTGATTTAGACGAGGACACCTTAAAAAAAATTGCCGATATGACACATGGAGAATTTTTTCGGGCGACAGATCATGACTCTCTACAAAAAATTTATCAAACTATTAATCGATTAGAACCCTCTATGGATAAACAAGTTGTTTTCAGACCAGCAAAAGATTTATTTTACTGGCCATTAGCTATCGCATTATTGATTAGCTTATATCTCTTGCGTAGGAAAATTTTATGATGGCACTCCACTTTTTGAGACCCTATTGGCTACTTGCATTCTTTCCTTTAGCGTTGATTGTGTGGCGATTATTTAAATTACGGTACGTTAATCATGCTTGGTCCAAAGTGTGTGATTCACATTTATTACCACACTTATTAGTTCAACCCACAGCAGCAAAAAATTATTGGCCTCTCATATTGTTAGCAACGGCTTGGCTTATAACTATCATTGCTTTAGCAGGACCTACTTGGACAAAGAAAGCAGTTCCTATTTTTAAAAATTTGGAAGCCGAAATGATCGTGCTTGATTTATCTCCCGCAATGTCAGCACAAGACCTTACCCCGAATCGTTTGACACGCGCCAAATATAAATTACAAGATATCTTAAATAGAATGACCGATGGACAAGTCGGCTTAGTCGTATTTTCGGGAGAAGCTTATACCGTCTCTCCATTTACGCAGGATGCGGCAACTATTTCAGCGATGATTCCAGATCTTGATCCGAGCATTATGCCTGTGCAAGGTTCTAATATTGGCGCTGGCTTGCAAAAAGCAAAACAATTATTTGAACAAGCGAAAATTACTCACGGCAATATCTTATTAATCACAGCGAGTGACGTCAGCAGTAGCGATTATGCCATTGCAAAAAGTCTCAACCAACAAGGATACACAGTTTCTGTGCTTGGCATGGGCACGACAAAAGGTGCTCCTATATCGACTGAAAATGGATTTTTAAGAAACTCAAAAGATGAACTTGTTTTAGCTAAGCTACCTGAAGCTTCATTACAACGATTAGCAGAAGCTGGGGGTGGTCGTTACATGACTTTCACTGAAAATAATCGTGATATCGATTATCTATTACCAAATCCTGATTCTTTACCGGAAGAATTTACAAAAGGCTCAGAAACTGCCGAAACTTGGCAAGATAGTGGTCGCTGGTTGCTTTTACTCATTATTCCAATTGCATTACTCGCATTTAGAAGAGGTTGGTTTGAGAGGATTTAGAAAGATTAAAAGATACTGAAAGCGAACAGTGTCATCCTGAGCGTCAGCGAAGGATCTCAAGGTTACCACGAGATCCTTCGCTTCGCTCAGGATGACAAGTCAAAAGATATGAGAAAACAATGATTTCAAAAATTAAATTATTTATTTTTACTATTTTAATGTGCTGCACCACATCAGCTTTTGCTTTTTCATGGGCTGATCTTTGGTGGACACCTGATCAACAAGCACAACGTCAACTCAAAAAAGGTGATCCAAAAACTGCTGCACAAAAATTTGAAAATCCAGAGTGGAGAGGTGTTGCTAATTATCGTAGTGAACAATATGAACAATCTCTAAAAGATTTTTCCCAAAGTAATAATTTAATTGATCTCTATAACAGTGGAAACGCCCTCGCTCAGCTAGGACAATATGAAGACGCCATTTCAGCCTATGAAAAAGTTTTAGAAAAAAATCCTAATGATGCCGATGCAAAATTTAATCGTGATTTATTAAAAAAATTACTCCAACAAAAAAAACCGGACAATAAAAACCAAAATCAATCTTCAAATAACAAGAATCAACAACAATCTCAAAATAATTCTCAAAAAGATAAAAATGATTCTGATAAAAATAAATCTTCAAAAGATCAAAACCAACAACAGTCTCAGAATAATTCTGACAAACAGAATGATTCGAATCAAAATCAGCCTCAATCAAACCCTCAACAATCCAAAGATAAAAATCAAAACGATACTCAAAAAGACAAAGATAATAATCCGTCTAATCCAGAACAATCTAAAAACAAAGATAATGAAAAAAATAAAGATTCAAAACAATCTCCTGAAAGTCAATCTGAGCAAAACAAAAATGAACAAAAGGAAAATCCAGATAATCAAGCCCAACCCGAAAACAAACAAACAGACGAAGAAAAGAAATCCCAAGAGCAATGGCTACGCCGAGTCCCTGATGATCCCGGCGGGTTATTAAGACAAAAGTTCATGAGAGATCATCTGAAAAATATGGGGAATTAACCTAAAAACCCCAAAATATTTAAGCTTGAAAGTAGTACCAAATTTTGGTACTGTGCTATAATGAACTCAAGACACCAAAATACACTAAATCAGATTTTCGAAAATCCCATCCGTTCAGGCATTATATGGAAGGATATCGAGTCTATGTTAGTTGCTGCAGGTGCCGAGGTTACAGAAGGCCGTGGGTCAAGAGTTAGGATCGCGCTTAACGGAATACGCGCAGTATTTCATAGACCTCATCCAAAAAAAGAAACGGATAAAGGAGCCGTTATCTCAATGAGAAGGTTTCTATTAGAAGCGAGGATAAAAGACCATGTTAGTTTATAAAAATTATATTGGACATGTTCAATTTGATGATGAAGCTGATATTTTTTATGGCGAAGTCATTAATACGCGTGATGTCATCACATTTCAAGGTTCCACTGTAAGAGAACTTAAAAAAGCCTTTAAAGAATCTATCGAAGATTATCTTGCATTTTGTGCTGAACGCAATGAAGCACCCGACAAACCTTTTTCTGGAAAGTTTAATTTACGGCTTAATCCTGAACTACATCGCGAGGTTTATGTTGCAGCAAAACAAAGTGGTAAAAGCTTGAATCAATGGGTATTGGACGCCATATCGTTCCATCTTCACGAAAAATTTGCTTAACCTAATATAATTAGGATAAAAAAATGAAAAATCATTACATTGCAAAAAACATTTTATTAGTCGTTTTTTTTATTATTACTGCTTCATTTAATACAATTACCTTTGCAGCTGATATTCACGCTGAACTTGATCGTACTCAAATCAGTATGGGAGATTCTTTTCATTTAATTTTTACAATCGACAATACAACCCCAGCTGAATCGCCTGAACTCGGCGCTTTACTCAGAGATTTCCAAATTCTTGCAAAAAGTCAAAGCACCAATGTAAGCGTTGTGAATGGCAAGGCAACGACTGAAACTCAATGGATTATTACACTACTTCCAAAACACACGGGTAATATAGAAATTCCTGCTATTCCATTTGGACATTCAAAAACACAACCTTTAAAAATTCAAGTTTCTAATGTCAAAAAAAATGATTCCACTAAAGGGGCACCTATTTTCCTTTTTACGAGTGTTAGCAACAAAACACCGTATGCGCAAAGTGAAGTGCTATACACTGTTCAACTGTATTACGCGACTCGTATTGATACGGGCACTCTTTCCGCACCTGAAACCAGCGATGCAGTGATAACTCGTTTGGATCCAGAAAAAAATTATCAAGCAGAGCATGAAGGAAAATTATATCAAGTCGTAGAAAGACACTACACTATTTATCCAGATAAGAGTGGACACATAACTATTACCCCTCCGACTTTCAATGGCATCATACAAGATCAAGGTCATTATTTTTCTAACAGAAGTGATATGTTTAACACTGGATTAGGACAACCCGTTCGTTTATCAGGCGACACCATCGAATTAGATGTAAAACCCATTCCGAAAGAAGCTGCTGGCAGTGCTTGGTTACCAACAACATCATTAACGTTAAAAGAAACTTGGTCTTTACCCAGTGAGTTACATGTCGGCGATCCCATCACAAGAACGGTTGAAATGAAAGCCATAGGATTACCCGCAGAACAATTACCGAGTTTGCCATCCACAAAAATTCCTGATGTTAATTCTTATGATGACAAACCTGTGACTGATAATTTTCTAGGTGAAGAACACATCGTTGGTCACCGCACTGAAAAAATCGCTTACATCCCTACTCAAGCAGGAAAAATAGTATTACCTGAGATTGTGATTCCATGGTGGGATACTGCCAGTAATCAAATGAAATACGCTAAGCTACCAGAAAAAACGCTCACCATTTTACCGAGCAAAACTTCTGACACTAAAAATGCAGAAACTCAAAATCAATCTATCAACACAGCACCTGAGTCATCACCTAGTAAACAACCTACTCAAAATAAAGAACCAGAAAAGCTTACTACGAATAATATTTGGCCTTGGTTAGCAGGCATGTTATTTTTAATTTGGATACTGACATTGTCATTATGGTGGTATCAGAGACGACGTAAAAATTCTTTAGTTAGCGAAACAGCTTCTAAAGAAAATAGTCAAACTCCAGTAACGATAAATCAAATTAAATCTTCATTAAAAAAAGCTTGCTTATCAAATGATACTGAACAAACTAAAACTTATTTACTGCAATGGGCTATTTCTAAATGGCCAAAAGAAAATCCAAAACACCTTTCTGCCATCATGCATTTAATACCTGATACCACACTTGCTTATGAAATGGAGAAATTAGATCACGCGATCTATGCAGAAGAAAATCAAGATTGGTTAGGCGAAACTTTATGGGATGCGTTTTTAGCATTTGAAAAACAAAAGAAAACAAAATCGCATTCAGAAAATTCAAACCCATTACCACCGCTTTATCCAGAATAAAAAACTGCTCATACAATTGGCGCACAGGCTGTGCGCCAATTATAGTGCTGAGATAACTAGAGAAGAACTACCCCGCAATATCCGCTAAATGCCCTTTCTTTTCTAACCAATTTTTTCGGTCTAGCGAACGTTTTTTTGCAAGCAACATATCCATGAGGCCTAAGGTATCATCGCTTGCATCGAGTGTTAATTGAAGTAATCGGCGTGTATTAGGATCCATCGTCGTTTCGCGTAATTGCAACGGATTCATTTCACCTAATCCTTTAAATCGTTGCACATTCACTTTGCCTTTCTTTTTCTCTGAGACGATGCGATCTAAAATGCCTTGTTTCTCTTCATCATCCAATGCGTAATAAATTTCTTTGCCAATATCAATACGATATAACGGCGGCATTGCGACAAATACATGCCCTGCTTCAACGAGTGGTCGAAAATGTTTTAAGAACAAAGCACACAATAATGTTGCAATATGTTGTCCATCCGAATCAGCATCCGCTAAGATGCACACTTTTCCATAACGTAACTCTGCTAAATCAGCCGAACCTGGATCAACCCCTAAGGCTGTCGCAATATCATGAATTTCTTGCGAAGATAAAACTTCACCTGAATCGACTTCCCAAGTATTTAAAATTTTTCCTCGTAAAGGCATGATCGCTTGAAACTCTTTACTGCGCGCTTGTTTTGCAGAACCACCTGCTGAATCCCCTTCTACTAAAAATAATTCCGACTCAGAAGTTCCCTGCCCAGAGCAATCTGCTAATTTTCCTGGAAGTGCTGGCCCCGCCATCACTTTTTTTCGAGTGACATTTTTACTTTTCTTTAATCGTTTTTGTGCGTTGTTAATAGCAAGTTCTGCTAAGAGTTGTCCAATGTTCGGGTGTTGATTCAACCATAAACCAAACGCATCTTTCACAATGCCAGAAACAAATGCGGCACATTGACGTGACACTAATCGTTCTTTTGTTTGCCCAGCGAATTGAGGTTCTTGCACTTTGACAGATAGAACATAACAACAATTATCCCAAATATCTTCAGCCGTTAATTTCACGCCTCTTGGTAACAAATCACGAAATTCACAAAACTCTCGCAATGCATCTAATAATCCCGTACGAAATCCATTAACGTGTGTACCACCCTGAATAGTCGGAATTAAATTGACGTAACTCTCCGCAACCAATTCACCGCCTTCAGGTAACCACACCACCGCCCACTCTGCTGTTTCAGTATCTGCAGAAAAATTTCCGATCAATGGTTCTTCTGGGATAAACATTCGATCTTTTAATGTCGATAGCAAATAATCTTTCAATCCATCTTGATATAACCATTCTTCACTTTCACCGCTCTGTTCATCTAAAAATGTGACTCGCAATCCTGAGCATAAAACGGCTTTTGCTTGCAACACATGTTTCAAACGCGATACAGAAAATTTTACGGTTTCAAAATATTGAGGATCTGGCCAAAAACGAACGGTTGTTCCAGTATCCTTCTTTGTCGTTTCACCAATGACTTTGAGTGGACCTGATTTTTCCCCATGCACAAAAATCATTTGATAGATTTTTGCATCTCTCTTAATAGTCACTTCTACTTTAGTAGAAAGCGCATTCACGACTGAAATACCGACCCCATGCAATCCACCAGAAAATTTATAATTCTTGTGAGAAAACTTACCACCCGCATGCAGGCGAGTCATGATGAGCTCAACACCGGGGACTTTCTCTTCGGGATGGAGATCCACAGGCATACCACGACCGTTGTCAGTCACTGTGAGCGAACCATCTTTGTGCAAAATAACATCCATTTTGGAAGCATGACCCGCCAGTGCTTCGTCACTACTGTTATCGATCGCTTCCTGTCCTATATGGTTAGGGCGCGACGTATCGGTATACATACTCGGTCGTCGCCGGACAGGATCTAATCCTGTTAAAACTTCTATCGCTTCAGCAGTGTAATTATTAGAGGCGGACATTTACTTCTCCTTACCATTGACAGTCACTTGACATCAGATCTTTCGATACCCATCCCAACTGGGATGGGTATACTTGCTTAAATAATGCAAACAGCTTAATCTTTGCAACCCGGATTAGGCCGCGGATGTTACTCGATTTTTATATTTAACGCACATGAGTTTTGATTGATAAAGACAGTGAGTCGATGATGAATATTGAAGAAGCTCGAATTAATATGCTAAAGCAGCAAGTCAGAGCGACGGACGTTTTAGATGACACAATTCTGGAATGTATAGAACGTATTCCTCGTGAATTTTTTGTCCCTAAAGAATATTTAAATTTTGCTTTCGCCGATTTTCGTGTCCCCATTGAGCATGGTCAAGAAATGATGAAACCACTTGAAGAAGGCAATATATTACAGGCATTAGCAATAAAACCTTCTGATAAAGTATTAGAAATTGGAACCGGCACGGGATATTTCACAGCCCTTTTAGCCAACTTAAGTCAGCATGTTTATAGCATTGATATTTTTTCTGAATTTACACAGCATGCAAGTGCCAAGTTAAAAAAATTAAATTTGAAAAACGTTACTTTAGAAACCGGTAATGCAGCCCGCGGTTGGGCAAGCCACGGACCTTATGATGTGGTTATTATTTCAGGCTCGTTGTCATTTCTTCCTAAACAATTTAGAGAAACTTTAAATAATGATGGACGATTATTTGCTGTGATCGGCGAATCCCAAGCGATGAATGGCATAATGCTTCATAAGGTGTCTGAAAAAAAATGGCATGAAAAATATTTATTTGAAACCAATGTAGTGCGTTTGATTGATGCACCACATCGCGAAGAGTTTGTGTTTTAGTGAAATGAGATCCTTCGCTGGCGCTCAGGATGACAATAAGCAATGTCATCCTGAGCGCCAGCGAAGGATCTCAAGAATTCAACTTAAGTAATGATAGTTACCATGAAAAAAATAAAAAAATATTTAATAACAACTCTACTATTTACTATTGTACATTCAGCGAATGCTGCTGACTTGGTCGAAGCATACAGAGACGCTGTACAAAGTGATCAAAAATATCAAGCAGCATATGCAACTATGCTATCCACAAAACAAGCATTACCAATTGCAATGGCAGGATTGTTACCTAGCTTAACAGGTACAGGATCTTCTACTTATAATGTCCAAAATAACTATTCAAGAGACCCTTTGGTGGGAACGCTTGGTACGCACAATTTCAGTTGGCACAACTACACGGTGTCCCTTGCTCAACCATTATTTAATTACAGTAACTGGAAGCAACTCAGTTCTGCAAAAGCAACCGTTAAACAAGCAGTAGCCACTTTCAATGCAGCTACACAAGATTTAATGGTTCGAACAGCAAAAGCTTACTTTGATATTTTGCAAGCAGAAGAAACTTTACGATTAACGCATGCACAGTTACTGGCGAATGCGAGACAACTCGATCAATCTCAGCAACGATTCAAAGTCGGGCTCGATGCCATTACATCAGTCTACAATGCGCAAGCTTCTTACGATGCTGTACGCGCACGAGAAATTGCCGCTCAGAATGCCGTCGACAATGCAAAAGAAGTATTACGAGAAATTACTGGAAAAGTTTATCCTTTCTATGCCAAATTAAAACGTGATGTTCCTTTAGTGAAACCGCAACCCCTCCAAGTTGAAGAGTGGGTTAAAGTTTCAGAAAGACAAAACTATCAAATATTATCTTTTCGTTATGCGGTGGAAGCTGCGCGTGAATTTATTAAAGTACAATCAAGCAGTGATTGGCCTCAGCTCAATTTAGTGGGTTCATATAATCGTGATATTCAAGGCAGTGTGGGATTTGGCCAAACCAATCTGCAAACAACTGGTGCCGGCGTGCAAGTAAACTTCCCTCTTTATCAAGGGGGCATTGCATTTGCTAATACTAAAAAAGCTCGATACGACCATCAAACAGCCGTTGCCAATATGGAAGGTACTCGACGAGCCGTTGCTGATATCACACGGCAAACTTATAACAATGTTATTTCTGGTATCAGTAAAATTCATGCAGATAAACAAGCCATTATTTCTGCACAGAGTTCTTTGGATAGCACTGAAGCCGCATTGAAAGTGGGCACTCGAACTATGGTCGATGTGTTATTGGCGACACAAAATTTATATCAAGTCGAACAAAGTTTAGCAGTGGATCAATTTGCATTTATTAATAGTACACTGCAATTAAAACAAGCCGCTGGCACATTGAGTCTTGCAGACTTAGAAACGATTAATAATTGGCTATATGAAGGACGCACCCCGAAACCAAAGTAATCTTGTAACTATTCAGTGGTCTTCTGTCATCCCGGCCGAGTGCTGCAAAAACGACGCTGGATCCCGGCTCTCGTGTTACAAAAAACGTAACACGAGGCCGGGATGACAGGACAACATTCATTGCAAGTATTTATTGTCATCCCGGCCGAGTGCCAAGCCTTTGTAGCACGAGAGCCGGGAGCCAGGGAACAATGCACAGACATTTGAATAGTTTAATCGTTTTTCATCCAACCTAGTATCCGAATAAAATCCTGCGTTTCAGAAACTCGCATCAGTAAACTTAAAGGATATTTTTTCCCACTGTTATCATTCAACATCCAAGTTAATCTGTATTGTCCTTCTTTTTCTCTCGCGATTTGCGCTGCGCTCAATAATTGAAACCATGCCAAAGGCTGTAAATATTCTAAAGTAACCTCGCCGTTTTGCTTTGAAAAAACAACATGTAACACAGCTGATGCTCCATTCATTTGTGCACTCCAATGAAATGGAACCCATTCTTGTGGGCCATTATGATATTTAAATACTTCTGAATTGAGTGTTAATTCGATTTCAGAATATAAAGGACTTGGCAATGGATAAATCTCAAAATTTAATGACAACGTATTTTGATCATTACGATAAAATAAATTTCCAATGCTCATCATATTTTTTAAATCATTTAATAACGAATCTGATAATATTAAACCTTCATCTAACCAAGATTTTTTTGAAAATTCCGCTCCCACTAAATATATAAATGGAGATATTCGACTTTTAAAAAAAGAAGAAACTATTCCTGTTGTTGGATTAAAAAATTTAAAAATACTTGAGATGTCTGCGTTAGATCCCTCATGAACTAAAGGCAATTTATTTTCTAATTCAGCCTGATAATTATTCTTTACTTGAGAAATCCAATCATTTTCTATACTTTTTATACACTGATCTAATACTACTCGCCAAACGTGCTTTAAGGGTTCTTGTAAAAATTTTCGAAATGGCTTTTGAATTTCTTCGTCTGAAGCAATACCAACCCACTGATTAACCCACAAATTAGCTTGGTATAATGCAAGATTAGGCTTGTTTTCCGTTAGCAATGAAGTCGCGTAATGTTCTGCAGAATTTTCGAGATTAACACTATGATTAAGTTCTTCTATTTCCAATTCTATTTTCTTTAAGAATGAGAAATATTCGGGGACAAATCCTTCTTTTAATTGATTTGTGTTGAAAGCTAATAATTTCTTTAAACTACTTAATTTTGAATCATTAATATTAGATTTTATGGGTTCAGAAAAAATTATTTGCAAATTCAAATTCATGATCGAAAAATATTGTTGCAGCGGACTTTCAGGATCAAGTAATTGATTTAATATTTTTTCAGTCTCTGAGAAAGATTGAAACGAAGGCATGGTTATTGAATTCAATAATGTCATCCACGATTTAATATAATTTGAAAAATATATTTCTTTAAATTTTTTTAAAGTGGATTCAAAATTTATTGAATTGTTATTTGTATCCTGTCGAAGTGGTTTTAATAATTCTGATAAGGGCATTTCCATAACCCAGTCTTCACCACTGATGTGTCGTATTTTTTTCTGCATACTGGGTAAAATATCTGTTTTCCAAGCATCAGCCGTGTAAATGCCTGGCAAATGCTCTGCACTCTGTAACAAATGATCAGGATCCCGAATTAATTCAGATAAACTGAGCGAAGGCCAACGAGCACTCTTTTCTGCTATGAATTCCTGATAAGCATGTTCTATAGGGTTAGATGTTTTTAATTGTGCGCGTGCGTGTTCTATCGTTTTCCAATCTAAATCTAATACTGAAACTGAGTTCTTTGTTGAGCGTGTTTGATTCTCGTTTAAATAAAAATGAATTAATCGAGTTAGTCCTGGAAACAAAAAATCCTCAGGCAACCGATTCAAAATTTTTTGAATCCACCATTGACTGAGTTGTGGAGATAAATAATCTGCATCAATTCGATGAGGGAACCATAACATTAAATATGATTTGAGCGTTTGATAATAAGTGATTCTATTTGATTCAGACAGGGTTTCTTCATCAGAAAATGTTTTTAATTGCTTATATAAGGATAACTCAACTTCTGGCAAAAATTGTTTATTCAAAATTTCAGAAAACAATTTTTCAAACTTTGGGATAGTATGATTTCCTCGATATAACCCCAACCCGAGGAGCCAAGGCTTCTCTTTCTGATACCCTTTTAGCGTCTCAAAAAAACGCCACGATTCTAATAAATCATGAAAACTTCTTCTAGAAATTAATGATGGATTATGAATATCTTCTCTTAATTTTATTAACCATTGAGACGATTGCCTCATTAAATCTATATTATTGATATAAGAAGCTCTCAATGAAAAAAATGCGGCGATGATTATCGACGCAGCAAATACTGAACTAAACCAACATAGAACATGCCTTTTTGTTTTTTTCTTAGCCGTTCTCTGTATAAATTGATTTTTTAACAATAAGTCATCACAAAATATTTTCTTCATAAATAAATTTTTATCCTGAGATTTCGCTGTGAAATAGATTCCGCACCAGTTTATGCCAACTGCTTTTTGAACGGATGCAAATACGGGCTTTAAACTAGCAATAATTTTTTCACATAAATCATAAAAATCTTCGGGGAATAAATGAATATTAATTTTTTCTGTCCAGGGCAATACCCGAGACAATTGATAAATTCGCATGTCACGGATTTTGTTAACTAAATTTTTTAAATCATCAGAGACTTTTATAATATCTGAATATCCATCTGTATCTTGAACTCCAAACAGCTGACATAGTTCTTCATCTGAACCCCCTGAAAAGAAATCTAGAAACCCGAAAAATTGATCGCCATGAGTAACAATCAATTTTATTGGAATTAAATAACCAAAAGATTGAATACATAATTTTAAAAATGCAGATAGATTTTCCATTGTTTTAGATATTGTTTCTTCTAAAAAAAATTGACTCATCGGGATAGCAATAAAAACCCCATTCAATGGGGAATTTGGCTTTATCTTTTTCATAGTTTTTATGAAAGAATTCCAGCAAGTGTTTTTATCATCATTAAGAGTTACTTCTAACCAAATTGATTTTTCTGAGACCCATGGATGAATATTCAATTCTAAAAATAATTCTTTAACAGGATTTTCTTGATTAGAAAACTCTAATCCTGATTGTGTTAACAAATGACTTTTGCCTGATTTTTTAGGGCCAAAGATCAAATAAGTTGGAATAGTTTTTATAAATTTCTGAGCTTCTCGAGATTTTTGATACTGCTTCCAGCGTTTAGAAAAATAATTCTTTTGCTTTCTATATAATTCTACTAAAAGATTTTTAAAGATCCTAAAAATTTCCTTGTGTTTTTTCCAAGAAAATAATTTTTTAATAAATGACAACCTTGAATACATGCAATACTCCTCGTTAAAAAATCCTAGAAATACTGCAATCCTATTTTATTTTTTAAATCTAACTTCACTGGAGATCCTTCGCTGGCGCTCAGGATGACATAGCCTTAGCCCTCAGAATGACAAAGCCGTGTCATCCTGAGCGCCAGCGAAGGATCTCATTGTAAAAAGCACATTTAACTACAAACTCATCTCAAACCAATACAACTGAACAGAATAAAAAATCCATAAGCAAAAAATGATAGAAAACGTCACACCAAAAACCCATTTCAAAGACCACTCAAACCGAAACTCATTTCCTTTATCTGGCTCTTCAACATTCACCACTTGTAAATCTTTTTTAATTCCGCCTTTTAACTCATCTAATTCTGCTCTCAATCCAACTAATAATGCCGACCATTTTTCTCGACCACTCAAGTGATACATGCCTTCGAACCCTAAACATAAACATATATAATAAAGTTCAATTAAGTCTTGGTTCTTATAAGAACTTTGTCGTAATTCAGATAACCGTTTAAAAAAACCTTCACCTGCCAAATGCTCCGAAAAATACTCTTGCTGCAATGGTTTTGCTTGCCATTGATAACGATATTCCCACGATGACCGCATAATTAATTCATCCCACAATGCAACCAAAGCGTATTTAGCACTCTGGATTTTTGTTTCGGGGATTTTATGACTCAGTGCTTGTTGCTCGAAGTCAGAAAAATCTACTCTTAATTGACTCTTCAGATTTTCAAAATCAATTTGAGCTAACTCAGATTCATCTCGAACAATTTCAGTGTATTTAATAATGCGGCGAGATAATTTAATTAACACAATAATTTACCTTTTTGTATTTAATATGTTTTTAATAAAGAAGCTATCAATAAAACGCTGAGATTCTTCGCTAACGCTCAGAATGACACAACCCTATTAATACAGCTATGACATCCTGAGAATCATAGTTTGTCATTCTGAGCGTCAGCGAAGAATCTCAATATTCAATCACAACAAACCACTATACAAATCTTCCCACTTCGGATTCATACTTTTTACTAACGTATTTTTCTTTTCTCGTATCCAACCTTTTATTTCTTTTTCTCTCGTAATGGCATCCAGCACTTCCGTATATATTTCGTAATAAATCAATCGATTCACATTATATTTTTTTGTAAATCCATCTGTTAATTTATTTTTATGTTGATATATACGACGTATTAAATCATTAGTTATGCCTGTATAAAGAACATTTTTTTCTTTTGTTTGTTATTAGGTAAACGTAGTACATTTCTCTGTATTCACTTTCTTCTTTAAGCCTTGAGATCCTTCGCTGACGCTCAGGATGACACAATCTTAATTCTCAGGATGAAAAAATCTTAGTAATAAAGATGACATAACCTTAGTCTTCAGGATGACAAAGCCTTGTCATCCCTCGCTCTGCGAAGGATCTCAGCGTTAATATCACATCTCTTCTTCCACTGTAATTAACTCAAACTCCGCTGTTGAAAATTCTTTAGCAACAAACACCGCCAAATGACCTTCTACTTTAATCTGTCGCCAAAAATCCCCCTGTGGCTGAAGATAAAAATATTCATATCCCATTTTTATTGGCAATGGTCTTGGGGGATGGATACAATGTTGCAAACTCACCCCTGGTAATGCTGAACTAATTAATGTATCTATCACTGAATAGGCACTTACTTTTGTTTGTCGTAAAAAATGTTCTACCCACAGAAAATTATCTGATGCGACTTTCACCGCTAAAAAACAAACTCGTTGATTCAAATATTCTGGAGGAATGTTTTTAACACAATACAAGGTGTCACTCATTTTTTTTAATTGCAACACAATATTGTTTTTTGGAACTATCGCTTGCAATTGATGTTGTAAATCTACTTTTAAAGCTTGAAATATTTGCCTTAGTTGATCATGACGATAACAAGATGCTTTCATTAAATCGTTTTTCTGCGTGATACTATTTAATTCTGTACACAACAACAGCAATTCACGATAAAGATCCATAGGGGTGCTTTCTAAGCATTGACTTAAATGATTTAAGGTTTGCCATCGAGTTAATAAAATTTTTAAAAGAATCATTTTGACCACATCATCATATTCTGGCTTTAGTCGATTTGCTCGATGACTTTGAAACCCATGAAACATTTGTATCGTTGTTTGTATACGCTCTAAAAACTCTTGCAAAAACTCTACCAGTACTGAAGATGAGGCTATTCGTAACGAAGGAGGAATATATTCTTTAATATATTGATATTGCCCTTGACTGTTACATCGCACTTCTCCGATCTTTAAACTTAAAACATGATCTCGACTCTGACTATTTGTTAATAAAAAGCTTTTCTGTCGTCCAAATAAAACTTCTCTTTTTTGATCACATTGATACTCATCGCCGACTTCTCGATACTCTGCTTGCCATCTCCCCCATTCATTCAAATCAGGATATCCACTGATACCGGATACTTTTCGATTATCCGGAATACATACAAATATTTCGATGGGGCTTTGTTTTTCATCGCTTAAATCAATACTTAATTCAGATCCATTTTCAGCATCAAATTTCAAAAAACTGCTACAAGGATAAATTGCATAACATCGTACGATTCGAAACTTTCCATTCAACAATGCAGCCTCATCAATTATTAATTCAACAATTCCCCATCTGAGTGGATGCAAGCAAGTAAATTGTTGCTGTTGTTTCATTTCATGCATTAAGTCCCACTGCTGGAAATGCTGTGGAGACAATATCAACCCCTCAGTCCAAACTATTTTTTCTAGTGATTTCATTGGATCTTTACCTGATTACGATACAGTCGAACGGTGATTTGTTTTCCAAACCCAAATAATCCTGGATTTATTTCTGAGATATCACGCCAAGTTTTTCCTTGCGGCTGACGAAAGATGGCGACCACAGCAACATACTTTGCTTTTTTAGAATTTTTTAACTTCAGAGTGATTGGTTTATGAGGTGTCACAATAAATTCTTTTCGCCAAATAACACTTTTACCCAATGTTGCTTTATCTTGTTTCCACAATTGACGAAATGAAGCCCTAGCAAATGCATTTTCACTTTTTA